>CADBLC010000006.1:0-5435 GCA_902795385.1 Fibrobacter succinogenes
CCATGCTGCTGTAGGATTCGGAAAGTATCTCTTCGCGATCCCGCTGCGTTTTGCCGGGGAAACAGATCCCGATATTGCGGAGCGCGACTTTTTTGCGGATGCCAAGCGCTTTTATGATAAATATCAACAGACCGGCAAGCGCGTTTGCGCGCCATCCCGGACGGATGCTTTTGGCAAACGCCATAAAAGCACGTACGGACAGAGCCGGCCTTTTTCCGCTTACGCTGTCTATATCAACGCCCCCTGTTCAGCGAAAAATAAAAAGAAGAGGATGGACTCCTCTTCTTTTTCGGTTAAGTCTATTTTATCTTAAGCAGACGGAAATCTTTTTTGCCGATGTTCAGCTGCACGAAGCGTCCCGCAAGAAGGTCGCCTTCTGGAACATTATCGTCGTGTTCCTGCTTTCGCTCCCGTGCGCACTTGGTTTCAACGTTCTGGCCGGCTTCGAGCCGTTCGGCCCGGGCAGCTGCGTGCTCGACCTCGAAGACTTTATCGTGAGCAACACCATGCTCCCGGCAGGCGGCATGTTCATGGCCATTTTCTGCTCCAGCCGTTACGGATGGGGGCAGCAGAAGTTCTTCGCCGAAGTCAACTCCGGCAGCGGGTACAAGATTCCGAACAACGCCTTTTTCAGGATTTACTTCAAGTGGGTGCTGCCGGCGCTTGTATCCCTCTTGCTCATCCAGGGATACCTGTCCAAGTTCGCTCCGGAACTGAGCGAGAAGATATTCGGCTAGATAATCCCGTTTGCTCGAATTTTCTATATTCTCATCTGGAAATTTACAGATGAGACTTGGAGATCTGAGTGAATAAAAGATATTTGTGTTTTCTGTCGGTTCTGGCTTGCTTTGCGCTGACACTTTCTTCGTGCTTGTTCGAGTCCGATGACTCCGCCCTCAACCGTTGGATTTCGGATCAGGGCATGCTGAACAGCTACAAGGTGCAGACCTTGAGCATTGGCGACTTGACTCCCATTTCGGCGGAAACGGTTCTGGATACCGCCCCGCGTGCGGCGAACGAACGTGCCCTGCTCGGGCAGTCCGGGAACATCCAGCACGACATGGTCCTGGATCTCAACAAGGCGGACTCGGCGGCGTCTTTCCTGTTCTTCCGCCTGTTGCCGTCGTTCTATGGTTCCAAATACTTCCCGCAGGATTCCTTCCCGCTGGAAGACGAACTTGCCGTGACCGTAAGCTGGAAGCTTAGCCGCAGCAAGAGCGACTCGTACCTTGAAGATGTCATGGAGATTTCGGACGAGGACTGGTACAAGGACATTTCCAAGTGGGAACCGGACGCGTCTGCTGATACCACCTACAAGATTTCCATTGGCAAGAAGGATTCGACGCTCTCGCTCATGCTGCCGCACGCCCTGATTGACAGCATCCGCAGCGAGGTGAGCTATTGCCGCCTGCAGCTTAGACTCTCGGCTCCCGACGCCAAGCGCGTGTACCGCTTTTACGGGCCGAGCTATGTTTACAGGCCGCAGTTCCGCATGACGACCCTTTCCGATACGTCGTTCATCTACAGGACCGTGACGCCTTTCCGTGCGGCCGACGCCATCAAGAGCAAGGAAGACTGCACTGACTGTCAGGTGCTGCATGGCGGCGTTCTGGATACGCTCCATGTGGAATTCCCCTCGGATCCGATCATGAAGGGCCTGGCCGAGTTCTACGGCGACGAGTTCCCCTACAATGTGGGCGATGGCGACGACGTGCGCCAGGCGGTCGTGCTTGCGCAGATGACCTTCTACCGCGACGATTCCAACGGATTCTCGGAATTGGGATATCCGCTGCAGGTCGTTACGAGTTCTACCGTGGATACCATCGCTTCGGGAGGACACATCGTGAAGGAACTCTACAAGCTGGACGAGGAGAGGATTGTCAAGGAAGGCCACCCGAACACGGTGTTCTGCGATGGCGACTCCCTGACGGTCCAGGTGACCTACGGCATGAGGGAATTCATCAACAAGGCAAGCGATGGCCGCACCTTCAAGATGCAGATGCGCCTTGGCCTCCCCGTGGTTAGGCCCAACGATTCTACCTACAATACACGTTACTCGTCGGATTCGAACTACGTGTACTTTAACCAGAACCACTTTGACTACGCACGTTACGATTTTACGGAAAGCATGAAGAAACCGGCAACGCTCAAACTCTGGCTTGCCTCCAAGCGGGGGGATGAGTAATGAAAAAGTTTTTAGGAATCATTCTTTGCCTTGTGGCATTTTCTTCGGCATCCATGATTGGCCTGGATGCGCTCGGTGAAGAACAGACCTTGGGCGGCATGGCTTCGATGGCCGGTCGCGGTTATGCCGGTAGCGCCAAGACGGGCGAGGCCGAGGGCATTTCGCTGATGAACCCCGCGCGTATCGCGTTCGATACGAAGGTCGTGTTCAACATCAACTTCTTGGTGGACATTCTTGCCATAGAGATGGGAAGCCATTTCTATTCCACGAACTCCGTGTCCATCCCTTCGTTCAACCTTTCGTTCCCCATGGGTAGCTATGGCGCCATGGGCGTTTCGCTGTGGCAGCACTACGCTTCGTCGCTGGATGTAGAGGCGGAAGATTCCTCGTCGGTGGAAACGAAGATGAAGTACCAGAGCAGCGTGTACGAGATTGTTCCGAACTATGCGGTCCGCATTCCGTTCTTCCGCAACTTCTCGTTGGGCGGATCGGCACACTTTGTGATGGGTAACGTTGAACGTAGCCTTACGCTCAATCCCGACAACAGCGCCGTGCCTAAGGAAGATGCCTGGGCGACTAGCAACGCAAAGATTACGGACTACGTGGACGGAACCTGGGAAATCAAGAACCATCCGGCGTACTATTCCGTTGCCTTGCAGTACCGTGGCCGCCAGAGTTCGTACTTCTTCTCGTTCACGACTCCCTACACGCTCGAGAACAAGCTGAACTACAACCTGCGCTTCAGCGAAATCGATACGATTTCGCCGACGAAGTACACCCGCGAAATCGACGTTCCCCTGACTCTTGCTACCGGTATGAATTTCCGCTTCCACAAGCGTAACAACGTGATGCTTGACTTGCAGTGGCGTTCTTGGGACGACGACGTGGAGAACATCGGCAGGAGTTTTGACATGGAGCAGTATACCAAGACGCAGAGCGACATTCTTGTTGCTGCCGGTTTCCAGCGCGACGGAAGCCCGATGTTCTACGACAAGTACTGGGACCGCATTACCTACCGCTGTGGTGGATGGTACAAGGGCTGGTATGTTGACGGGACGCACGAACTGGGCGGCTCCATTGGCGCCGGGTTCCCGCTCGGCCGCAAGGGCACCACGGTGGACGTGGCTATCCAGGGCGGCAAGCGCTTCGTGGACGACGGACACAGCTGGGAAGAAACGTTTATCGGCCTCAGGCTCGGCCTGATGGGCATCGGTAACTGGGGCTCGACCGCCAGGTAAGTTTATTTTCGAAGGAGGCTATGATGGCTACTACCAAGAAAACTAAAATAGTGAAGGCCGTGAAGGCTGTAGAAAAGACCGTCTCGAAGATTGTGAAGAAGGCGTCGTCTGCAGCCAAGAAGGCTGTTCCTGCAGTGAAGAAGGCTGAAGAAAAGCCCGCCGCGAAGAAGGCTGCTGCAAAACCGGCTGCCAAGAAGACCGTGAAGGCTGCTACGGCTGCAAAGCCCGCTGCCGCAAAGACGGCCGAAAAGAAGGCTGCTAAGCCGGCCGCCAAGAAGGCCGTGAAGGCCGCCCCGGTAGCAACGCCCGCTCCGAAGGCCGCCCCGAGGGCAAAGTCTGCCCCGAAGGCCTCTGAACAGACCGACGTGAAGGCCGTTACCAAGGCCGCTTCCAAGAAGACTACCGCTGCCGTGAAGGCTGCCGCAAAGCCGGCCACCAAGGGTGCCGCGCTCGCTCAGTCCTTTGACCCGGAATACCTGGTACTCATGCAGAAGGACCCGAATTGGATGCAGGCCTTCTGGGAAGTTTCCGAAGACCGTATCAACCGTGCCAAGAAGGGCAAGGGCAAGCTCGTGATCCGCTTGTTCGACGTGTCGGGCGACCTTACCGTGAAGCGCGGCAAGAAGAGGAAGTTCCGTGACGTGGTAGTTCCGGCCGATGCCCGCAGCTGGTACGTGGAAAACAAGGCGTCTGCCGCGACGGTCGCCGTGCTCGGCTTTGCCGCCGGCGGTAACTTTATGCCGCTGGTCGAATCTGTACCGGTGCAGCCGTACTCTCCGGAAGGTTCCGAAGTGAACGTTGACGACGTGTTCGTACGCGCTTCGCTCGGCGGTGCCGCCATGGGCGGTTTCGGCAGCTCGGGCCTTTCCAGCATGTCGGCCAAGAACTGGCTCGAATCGCTTTCCAGCTCTTCGGGCTCCATGTTCTCGGGTGCGCTCTCCAGTGCCGCTCTCAAGAGCAACAAGCTTGAACTCCCGAAGGATTCCGTGAACTACGGCAAGGACTTCTTCCTTTGGGTCAAGACCCGCCTTATCGTGTACGGCGGCACGCGCCCCGACGCTCACCTCCAGGTGCGCGGCGAACCGTTCCCGCTGAACCCGGATGGCACCTTCAGCTTCGAAGAAGACCTCCCGGATTCCACGAAGATTATTCCGGTATTCGCGACCGACAAGGATGGCGATTTCCCGACGACGATTGTCCCGATTGTCGTGAAGCGCACCGAGTAAGCCAAAACTACTGGGGAAGCCCATGTCTGCGCCCGGCAAGATACACCTGCTGTTGCATGCGCACTTGCCGTTTGTGCGCGAGCCCGCATACGACCGGTTCTTGGAAGAGAACTGGTTCTTCGAGGCTATGGCAGAAACGTACCTGCCGATTGTGCAGATGCTTTGCCGCCTGCAGTCGCGCGGAGTTCCCGGGACGCTCAACCTGAGCGTGTCATCGTCGCTTTTGGCGATGCTTACCGATCCGCTGCTGCTCCGCAAGTTCACGCGCCATTTGCACATGCAGATGGAACTCCTCGAGAAGGAAAAAGAACGTGCCCGCGGGAACGACGAAGTTTTGCCGGTGGTGGACTTTTATTACCGCCGCGAGGTGGCGCTGATTGATTTTTGGGAACGCGACTGCAAGTGCGAAATTGTCCCGGCTTTAAAGCGCCTGGAAGAATCCGGCAAGCTTTCTCTTTTGACATGCGTGGGCACGCACCCGTTCTTGCCTGCTTACCAGTCCGATACCGAGGCGGTGCGCTTGCAGCTGGGCGTCACGGTGCGTGCGTTTGAAAGTACGTTTGGACGCAAGCCGCGCGGGCTCTGGCTCCCGGAATGCGGTTACTACGAGGGGCTCGATTCCATTCTCGCCGAATTCGGTTTCGAGTACTTCTTTGTGGAAACACATGGCGTGCTTTTGTCAAAGCCCGCGCCCAAATATGGAGTGTTTTCTGCCATCAGGACCCCTGCGGGGCTTTATTGCATGGGTCGAGAGCAGAGCAGTTCCATGGAAGTCTGGAGCCGCCG
>CADBLC010000006.1:5444-26530 GCA_902795385.1 Fibrobacter succinogenes
CAGATTTACCGCCCGTGGAACGCGATGCGCCTGGCCGAAGACCATGCGCGTCTCTTTGTCGCTAACCGCGAGGCGACGGTCACGGAACTCCTGCCCAAGATGGAAGGCAACAAGGTCTCCATCCTTTGCCCCTACGATGCGGAACTCTTTGGACACTGGTGGTTCGAGGGTCCCGAATTCATCGAGCGCATGTTCGAACGTGCGGCGGGTTCGGGAACCGTCGAGATGGCGTCGGTGGAACGTACCATTGCCGAACAGAAGTCCCGTGAAGCGGCCGAGCCTATGCTAGCTCAAGCGCGTCGTCCCGCATTCTCGTCGTGGGGCGAAGGCGGCTTTGGCGAAGTCTGGATGAACGACGAGGTCAGCTGGGTTTACCCGCTGTTCTTCCGCATGCGCGCCATGCAGAAGAGCCTCAAAAAGGCCGTCGCGAAATCCCGCAAAAACGCAAAGCTTTATTCGCTCGGCCGCCGCTACGCTGCCGACTACGCTCGCGCCCGCCTGAACGAACACTCCCGCAATGTGGAAATGTTGTATGCGGAGGCCCTTGCGGCGCTCTCTGGCGCCACCAAACGCCCCGACACGTCGCTGCTCCAGGAACTCGAGGCCAAGGACAATCTCTTCCCGTGGATCGGGGAGCTGCTTTAAGCCCTCTATTGCTTATTGCGATAAATAATATATATTGAAAATAAATTCATAGGGGTGCCGTATGTCCTTGAAAAAAGTATCTCTCCTGTCCATGTGCGCGTTCTCGCTTCTTGCTGTTGCATGCAGTGATGACGACAGCAGCGATGTTTTTTATGCCCAGGGAAATTCTACATCGGATTTGATTGTCTCGGTATACGACGACCTACCGGTGTGCTCTTCCACTCGCGAGGGCGTGACCGCCTACGTGAAAGACGATAAGACAGCCTACATTTGCCAGGACAACGTCTGGACAGTTGACGGGGAAGGCGATGAATCATCTTCGTCGAGTTCGCGGCAGTCGCAGCAGGAGTCTACTTCGAGTTCCGACGATTCGAGCGCGGACTCCTCAAGTTCTAATGTGTCGAGTTCGCAGCAAGCTACCTCTTCAAGTTCTTCTGGCGAACAGCCCAAGTCTTCTTCGGAAGGTTCTGCGGCCTCGAGCAGCTCGGTTGCGAGCAGCTCGGTTGTGAGCGGTTCAGTCTCGAGCAGTTCGGTTGCGAGCAGTTCCTCTGCCGAAAACCTCAGCGCCGGGGCATCATCTTCGTCGATTTCGAGCAGTTCAGTTTCAAGCAGCTCTGTTTCAAGCAGCACGGTCTCGAGTTCGTCTACTCCCGATGAGCCTGGGCCGTTCCTCACCGATAGCCGTGACGGCCAAACATACAAGATTGTGAAAATCGGTGAAAAGTGGTGGATGGCGGAAAACCTTAATTACTTCTACAGGGCGGGAACGGCGTGGAGTTACTACTACAAGAATGACTCTACCTACCGCCACAAATATGGTGTCCATTATAGTTGGGCTGCGGCGATGGACAGTGCGGGCGTTTTCAGTGAAGATGGAAAGGGATGTGGTTATCGAGTTAACTGTTCCCCGAAATACCCCGTGCAAGGTGTCTGTCCCGAAGGCTGGCACTTGCCCGATACAACGGAATGGCAGGCTTTGATTAAGGAAGCTGGTGGCGACTCTCTTGCAAAGATTAAGTTGAAATCAACTTCTGGCTGGGAAGGATACAAAGTTGAAGGCACGGATGATTTGGGATTTACGGCGTTGCCGGCTGGTCGGGGTGAGGGAGATGATTGGCAGGGGGAAGGATCTTTGGCCTATTTCTGGACTTCAACCTATTTTGAAGAATCTTATATTTATTTCGAAGAAGAAAGAGCCTACCATGTTAGCCTAAACTTCAATTACGGCGAACGTGTTATGGATTTCTGGGGCAAATACTACCGCTTCTCTGTCCGTTGCGTGAAGGACTAGTTTTTCACGCAGACAAAACCTAGTACACTATCAGGAATTTTTCGGTCTTGCCGCTTGCGCCTGCGCGGAAGCGGTACACGCCCGGCTTCATTTTGTCCATGACGGTCGCTTCGTCAATGCAGTGCGTGGTGTGCGTGTATTTCTCGCGCATCACGAGGTCGCCGCGCGCATTCCTGATTTCAATAAACTTCTTGTTGAGCGGGAGCGGCGTAAAGCACAGGTTGCCGTGGCGCCACGGCGTCGGGAAGGCGCGTAGCGTGGAATCTTTCACGACTTCGGGAATGTAGCCGGTCTGATTCACGCGGCTCAAAACCCAGACGGCGGAATCGTTGCGGCTAGCCATGATGCGAATGGAATCGAGCGAGGCCGTATTCAAGACGGGGTAGAAGGAAACGTGCTCGCCCTTGTACAGCACGGCACTAGCCTTACCGATAAAGTTGTCTAGATTGATGTCTTCGCCTCTGTAGTACTTGTAGGCGAGATTCTGGACGTCGGGCGAGGCGCCGCTGGCGTTGAACATGGTGGCATTGGGCCACAGCGGCTGATCAAGGCCTATCCATGCGCTCGTGTCAAGGTATTTGCTTCGCGAACCCGAGAACGAGAGACGTTCGGCAAAATCGTGGAAAACGCTGTCCGGCGACATCTTTTTCGCCTTGACAACGTTCGAGAATTGCTCCGTGAAACTCTTGGTCTGGTCCTTCGCGAATCCTTCCCAGATGCTCTTGTCAAAATCCTGGCTAAAGTGGTTGTAGAGGTAGATGTATAAAAGTCCGCCTTCGTACGAACCGTTCTCCATCGTGATGCCCGTATTGTTGAACATGCTACCGATGTAGTTGATGTAGTCGTTCACGTCGGGAGCGGCAATCTCTTCGACGCCCGCGGCCGATGCCTCGAGCCAGAAGGTAGAGAATTGGTTGAAGTCTATGTAGCGCAGCTGCACGGCATGGTAGAGCTCGTGGAAAGCCGTGACGCGTATGGCCTTGGCCCATTCGCGGGAATAGTCGTTAAACTCCGCGCCGTATGTGGTGATGGGCGTCTCGGAAACATCGTAGTAGCACATTGTGCCGTCTACGTCTATGCTTGCGGTAGACGCGGCCGGCGTAGAATACTTGAAGTCGTTCTCGAGGAAAATCTGCGTCTTGTGGCCGTCGCTCGCCGGGTGCGTAATCCCGAAACAGCCGCTGTTGCAATCGGCGTCGCTCATCACGCTAGACTTGTTGCGGACTTTCAGCAGGTCGATGACTTCGACGATGTAATGGTCCTTGTCGGCCTTTTTACGGTAATGGAAGCTGATGGAGTCGGATTCCGGCTTGCGCATGCCTCTCTTGCCAACGTGAAGGTCCCACGCCTTCTCGAAATCCACGGCGACGCTGTCGATGAACTTTTCCGTAGTCGCGTGGACGCCCTTGAGCGTATAGAAAATCTGGAAGTGCGGGGTGGTGCGCGTGTAGACTGAATCGTAGAAGACATCGGCGCCGCAAGGGCCTGTTTCGGTACGTGCGGCGACCTTCATCTTGGACATGTTGCGCTGATATTCGAGAATCCTGGCGGTGGCGCAGTGTCCGGCGGCGTTTGCGCCGGTCGCGAAGCCACCTACGACGGCTACGGCGAGGGCGAGTCCCAGGTTGCCCAGGAATTTTTTTGCCTTGCGGACGATGCCCTCGTCGATGGCGAGGGGCTTCTGGTGGTGCGCCTTGATGCGGGCGTCCACGATGAGCGGGGCGTCTATGGCCCAGTGCTTATCGTTAAAGCGCTCGGAGACGCCGTGCAGGTCTTGCGCGGGGTCGGAGCGCGTGAAGGTCATCCACAGAAAGTCTGCGATGCCCCGCTTGTCGGTGCAAATGCTTTGCGTGTCGTCTACGACGCTTACCCACGGGTAGTTTTCGCGGTATTCCCAGCGGGCGAAAGATTCCCGCAGGGAATCGAAGTCGGCTGGGGAATGCGTATTCCCGCCGTTCCATTGCACGGCGATTACGCCCTTCATGGCGATTCGCGGGTTTGCAAACTTTTCGGGCAGCGTGAGCGTGGCCAAATCGCAGTCGTCGCGGCGCAATTCCCTGCGCTTTTTCCCTGCCGCCGCCATCACCAGCTTGGAGCCGTGATTGAGCGAGGTTCCGGAGTAGTCGAGCGTGTCGATGGTGGTGGCGGTCTGCAGGTGCAGATCGCGCGCGAAGTCGACCCTCTCGAGCACATGCGCAAAGAATCCCGGCACATCGTTCACGTCGAGCGATGCGTCGTCTTCGCGGGCGGCGAGCAGCAGGTACTTGCTGAGGCTCACCTGGTTGAATCCGAGCAGCGCGTTTGCCGTCTTCAAGAGTTCCATCGGTTCGCGTTCCGCCTCGCTAACGTACGGCCTGAACCTCTCGCTGGCCAGTGCCAAGCACAGCGGGTGAACTCCCGCCTCGTCTACGGCATGCACCGCGTGCACGCCCGGCAGCGACGTGGGTACCATCGGCCGCGTAATCTCGTGGATGAACTCGCCGAACACCGTGTCTTCTTTTGGCGGGCGCCCTACGGAAGTGAACGGATAGATGGCGCCCTTCTTGCAGAGCACCTTCTTTACATGCATGTAGGGGAAGGGGTGCTTACCGGAGTAATACCCAACGTGGTCGCCGAACGGGCCTTCTGGTTTTAAATCTGGAGCCATCTCGCCCAAAATACAAAATTCGGCATCAGTAGAGACAACGTAACCGTCGTGTTCAAAATAGCGGAATCGCCTGCCCGCAAGCATCCCCGCGAGCGTGAGTTCCGAAAGGTTCGCTGGCATGGGCGTCACCGCGGCCACAGTATGGGCGGGGGAGCCGCCAATAAAGATGCTCACCTTGAGCGGTCTGCCTTCGTCGATGGCCTTTTGGTGGTGCGCCGCGATGTCGCGGTTAATTTGGTAGTGCATCCCGCATTCGTCGGGCGCATAGTCGTTGCCCGAAATCTGCACGCGGTACATGCCCACGTTCGTCTTCAGAATCCCGCCCTTTTCGCAGGGCCTTGTGGCCACTTGCGGCAAGGTGATGAACGCGCCGCCGTCTTCGGGCCAGCCCACAATCTGCGGGAGGTTGGCAAGGGAACATTCCTCAAAGTCGCGCAAACTCCCGGAACGTACGGGCAGCGAATTGAGCCCCGCCTTGGCTGCGCGCAAAAGCGAGCCCGTGCCGGCGTCCTTGAAAAATTCCACCGGGTTCGACTTGAACTGCACTGCGGTGCGCGTACTTGCAAGCGTGTCGCGGAACAAGAACCTCATGCGGTCCATGGTCCCGAAAATGTTGGCGGCCGCCTGGAACCTGCACCCTTTCACCTTCTCGAACAGCAGGGCGGGGCCGCCGCATTCGTACGCCTGGCGCGCAATTTCGGCCATCTCGAGGTACGGGTCCACTTCGTCGTGGATACGCTTGAGCATGCCTGCGCGTTCCAAGTCCTGCAGAGCCTGTCTGAGATTGCGGTACATAATTACCCGGATGGTGGCGCGGCTAGCCGGCCGTGGCGCTCTCGTCCAAAGTTTCGAAGGACTGGGTCTTCTTCTGGGCTTCGACGGCGAGCATGATGTCGCGGGTGTCCTTACGGGAATAGATCGCGTATACGATGTTCGCCCTGGCGATGATGCCGGCGAAAACCTCTTCGGGGATGTTCGTGAATCCCTGGAACGAGAACTCATCGTAGCAGGCGGTCATGTTGCCTTCGGAGACGAACTGGTGGCTCGCGGTAAAGCCGCGGAACGGGCCGTCGGCGAGGCGGACTGTCACCTTGTTGTCGGTAAAGGAACTGATGGTGCCCGTCCACTTGATGGACTTGAATCCGCACTGGATGTGGTAGTTGACTCTTGCTCCGGGAGCAAGTTCACTAGGCAGTGTGTAGTGGAGGAGGGGCGTCTTGGAGATGGCCAGGTTCATCGGCGCGTAACGGAGTGTTTCCAGCACGTTGGGGAGGGAAAACTCTTGCCACGATGTTTGACTAAACTGTACCATACGCTATTAAATGTAGTAAAAAAGAATGCCTGTAGATATTATTTTTTTAAGGTTCCGACAACTTCTTTCGCGAGCGCGCTGAACGCCGTGGTCGGGTGCTGTTCCACCCACTGTGCCGACACCTTTGTCTTGAGGAATCGCCCTTCCACCGAATTGTACCAGTGAACAATGCGCGTGTTCTTCAAGATGAGCTTGTCTAACTTGTTGTTTGTCTTCGCCTTAAACCAGTGCGCGCTAATCTCGGGCCCGAGCGGGTAAAAGAAACTCGCCGGGAACACCGTCATGGAATCGCTGCTCCTGTTGTGCGTCACGTTCTGCATAAGGCGGGTGCCCAGGCGGAAGCGCTTGAGCCTCTCCTTTTCGGGCATGGACTTGATGAACTGGAAGGCGTCGTGGATGGTCGCGTTCCCGGGCTCGGCACCTATCACCGCGTTGTTCACCGCGGCCGAGAAACCGCATTCGGCGAGGCGGAACAGCTTGTAGCCGCCGGGCAGGCGCGCGCAGAACTCACGGAAGGCGAATTGCAGCCCGCAGTAAATCCAGCGGAACGGGTTCACGCTCTTGAACAGCCCCGCCGGCAGCGCCACGGGCTCCACGCCAATGAATCCTTCCAGTTGCAGTAGGTCGTCGAACGGCTTTACCACAATCACGTCGGTATCCAGGTACACGCCGCCGTACTTGTACAGCAGCGCAAGCCTCAGCAGGTTCGCCCTGCTCGCGGGTGCCTTGAGCGTGTGGAAAAGCTTTAGGCACAGCCCGTCGTCGTTGAGCCCGTCAAAGTGCGAATCCTGTACGGGAATCACCTCGAGCCCCTCGATATCCTTGATAAGGTCCCAGCCGTCGCCCTGCTGCTCCATGCCCTCGTGTACTAGCCAAATGGACTGCGGCTTGTGCACCTGGTAGGCGGAACGGATGGCTATGCCGCCGCTCCAGGGGAATTTGGGGCCGAGCCATATAAAAATGAGACGGTTGGGAATCATTTGTTTGAAATCTCCCGGTAAAGGTCCAGCTGGCGCATAAAGCAGTCGTTCCAGCTGAATTTTTCGGCGTAGGCGCGGGCCCTCCTCTTTTTGTCTTGGAGGTCCGAGCGGTAAAGTTCTATGATGGCGTCGGCGAGTGCCGCGGGCGTACGTTCCTTGAGTATTGTCCCGGCGCCGGATTCGGTCACGTGTTCAAAGGCGGCTCCTGCCGCGGCCCCCACGATCGCGTTGCCGCTGGCCATGCTCTCGAGAATGGAAAGCCCGAATGTTTCCCAGCCCGAAAGGGCGAGGCCGATGTCTACGCTCGCGTAGTAGCGGGCCATCTCCTCGACGGAGTTCACGAATCCTATGTACTGCACGTGCTCGTATTTTTCGGCGGCGGCCTGTACCTGCGGCAGGCTTGGCCCCGTACCCGCGAATACGATTGCCGGTTCGTGTCCGAGCTTTTGCGTGAGCATGTCGTAGGCGCCGAGCAGCAGGTCAATGCCCTTCTCGTTGCAGTGGCGGTGCGGAAAGAATATGGTGAGGCGCCCCGGAACGCCGTCTTTAAGCTTTTGCACCAGGCCTTCGTCGCGCTTGGTGGGCGAGAACATCTTGATGTCGCATCCGAGCGGAATCCAGCGCGGGTCGGGCAGGCCGTTCTTTTTGAGGCGCGCCATCGCCTCCTTGGACGAAGCCTGGATGCAGTCGAACTTCTTGTATTCCTTGCGTGCGTACCAGAATGCCTTTTTGCGGCAGAACGTCCCTATGCCGGCGCCCAGCTTTTTGGCGACGGGGCGGCCTACGTAGGTGACCGGGAAGTCGGCGTGCCAGAACCCGACCAGCTTGGACTGCGGCGACACCCTCTTGGCGGCGCGCCGCACGACAGTCGGGAGAATGTAGGGCGAACCTACCTCGATAACGTCGGGGCGGTACTTGGCGAGCACGGGCTCTACCTGCGAGGCCTTCCATATAAAGCGGTATTCCCAGTTGCCCGGAAAACGGAACGCTTCCACGTGCTCAATCACGAGCGTGTCGCTGCGCTTTTCGGTGTAGGTCTTGCTGTCGGGCATCACGAACACGGAGAGCACGTCTTCGGACATGTCGCGCGGGTCCATGCTGGCGAGCCCTTCGTAAAAAGCCATTTTTTGCAGGTGGTAACGGCGGACACCGCCTCCGGAAGGGCTCCAGAAGTTGTTGAAGTCTACGACGGTGAAGGGCCTTGACTCGCTAGGCATTATGCTTCTTGCATCCTGTTGGAATCAGGATCGATGGAAAGCGTTCCGCGGTATAGCTTGTTTGATCCCAGACGCTTGGAGTTGACCGTGAGGAACAGGTTGCCGCCCTTGGATTCGAGCCAGTAGATGGCATCGGAATCGCGCAGGTAGGCGCGCGGCCCCACGAGCCCGCTTTCGGAATCTATGAGCTCGCCGCCCAGGAACAGCGGGATGTCCAGGGCCTTGTAGAGGTCGAGCATCACGGAGGAACGCCTTTCGTGGATGTCCACCAGGTCGGGCCTGTCCGAAATCTTCAGGTGGTCGATGCCGTCTATGATTACCACCAGGTCGGGGTGCTCCTTCTGCTCTTCCTTGAGAATGCTCAGCATCTCGGCGTTGTCGAACGCCGGCTGGTCTTCCCAGATTTCCAGGCGGTTGTTGCGCACGTAGGCCATCAGCTCGCGCGTGGCTTCCAATATTTCCTGGTTGGTCTCGTCGGATTCGCTCTGCTTGCGCACCGTCAATACCGATTTGCCAATCATCATGGCGACCATGCGGTCGAATATCTGGCGGCGCGGCGTTTCGAGCGCGAGGTAGATTAGCTTGAGCTTAGGGTTGCTCTGCAAAAGGTCGAGCGCAAAGCTCGAGAGCAGCGTAGTCTTGAGCCCGAAGGGGTTCGACGAAACGTAAAAGCACCCGGACTGGATGCCGTCGATTTCCTTGGTGAGCTTGGGGAACGAATTCATGGCGTAGCCCACGCTCACGTCGGGTGGGCAGGCCATGGCCGTGTCGAAGTTCTCCTTGATGTCTTGCAACAGCATGGAACGGCGGTGCGTGTGCACCGTATCCTCTTCTGTCTGGTCAATGAGTGAGAGCAGCTGGTCGGCACCGTTCTTGCGGACCACCTGGTCTATGGTCTCGTCCTTCGGGAGCACGATGGACTTGAATTTCAGGTTGAGTTCCTCGGCCATCTTCAGGTAGCGCTGAATACGGAATTCCTGCTCCCTGCGGTTCGCCTCGCGGCGCAATATCACCGTTACGGATTCGGCGCCGCAAGCCTTGAGCTTGAAGAGGTGGCTCTGCGTGAGCTCCTGGTACATCGTGGATACAACGCCCGGGATGCCCGCGAGGTCGGCCGTGAGCGCATCGAAGAATCCTTCGACGATAATCGGCTTGTCGTTCTCGGGCTGGATGTTGAACGGAATGTCGCTAGGCC
Organism: Fibrobacter succinogenes; assembly: GCA_902795385.1. Lineage (GTDB taxonomy): Bacteria > Fibrobacterota > Fibrobacteria > Fibrobacterales > Fibrobacteraceae > Fibrobacter > Fibrobacter succinogenes_P. The sequence goes on from CADBLC010000006.1 coordinate 14,732, forward strand.
CGGAAGCGTACGAGATGTAAGGATGCACGTGGTTGTCGTCGTCCAAAAGGCGGCCGTACACCGAGTGGATAAGCCCCTTGGAGTTGCGCGCGGGGATGGTGATGCTCGGTTCGTGGTAGGCCTCGAGGTTGTCGAGGTAGAAACTTATCTGGTGGCGCTCGATACCGGAGAGCATGCAGTAGCTCACGAACGGTTCGGGGTCGCCGCTGTAGTAGCCCAGGCCGTAAAGCTGCGCCTGGCCAATGCTCCAGCCGCGGCTGGAGAGGAATTCCGCCGACGAGGGGCTCTTGCAGGCCGCCCAGTGGCAGTAACGTACAAAGCTTTCGAGGACCTTCGACTTTTCGCCGCCGATTTCCTTGATCCACGGGTGTTCATCTTGCAGCGGGTCGGTGGTATCGGGCTCGAGCGCACCGAGGAACTCGAGGGCTTCGGCCCTGGCCTGCGGTTCTTCCATGCCGTTGAAGCGGCTACGCATCACGAACTCGATCAGGTCGCCTTCGCTACCGCACTGCAGGCAGCGGTAACGCCAGTACCCGAGCGCGTCGTAGAAGAACAGCGACGTCTCTTCGGGGGAGTGGAACGGGCAGCAGGCAATGAGGTTGCGTCCCCAGCGGCTCAGCGGAATGCCGAGCTGGCGCGGGTGGGTCTTGGTACGCATGATGCCTGTATGTTCTTGGTCGATAAGCATGGTGGCCTCCAATACGAAATCTAATAAAGAACGCGGGAAAAAACCAATTTTTTTGGTGAATTTCGGTGCTTATTGTAGTGTGAATTGTAAATTTGTCGTATGGTGATTCTTGGTATAGATCCGGGCTCCATTACAACGGGCTATGCGTTCCTGCAAGTAAGCGGGAACGAGTTTAGCGTGCTGCAGTACGGGGTGCTCCATGCGGGCGCAAACGACGCTCTCGAGAACCGCCTCCTCAAGATTGTAACCGGCCTCGAGGAACTCCTCGACAAGTTCCACCCGCAGGCGCTCGCCATGGAAGGTGTGTTCTTTGCAAAGAACGCGAAGAGCGCGCTTGTGCTCGGGCATATCCGCGGGGCCATCCTGGTGGCCTGCCGCAGGCGCGGCATGACTTTTGACGAGTACCCGCCGCGCCTAGTGAAGCAGGCCGTCACGGGCGATGGCGCCGCGTCCAAGGAACAAGTGGCGAACATGGTGTTCGCACGGCTCGGCATAGAGCCGGGCGATCTCCCGTTAGATGCTTCCGATGCGCTTGCCATTGCGCTTACGCACGCGACTCCGGCGCCCCTCGCGGTGGCGCTTGGCGGCAAGCGGCCCTCCGCCGTGCGCAAAAAGAAGAAGGCCTCCGTACAGCAGTGGAAGGCCCTTATAGAGAAGATGGGCGGGACGGTTTAATAGGGACTGTTCAAGAGAGAAAGTTTAATAGGGACGGTACAAATATGAACGCAAACGACATGCTGCCCTACGGTCTCGGAAACCCGGACCTCGTTGAAGCTCAAGAAGGCTATTTTGTAGACCGCGCCATCGTGGACGATTTGAACAAACTAACGGACGCGTGCCGCAAGGCGGGCTTTGAGTTGCGCATAGAGTCGGCGTACCGCCCCTTCGAAAAGCAACTCTCCATTTGGAACCGCAAGGCGAGGGGAGAACTCCAGCTGCTCGACGCGAACGGCGAGCCCATGCAGCGCCCCGCCGACGAAGAAGAACTGATGTACGCCATACTCACGTGGTCGGCGCTGCCTGGAGCGAGCCGCCACCATCTCGGTACCGACATAGACGTAGTCGATGGTGGCGCCTGCCCTCCCGGCTACGAGGTGCAGCTGACTCCCGCTGAATGTACGGGAATCTTCGCGAAGTTCCACGAGTTCCTCACCGCGCGTATCCGGGAGGGCGCCGCGTTCGGGTTCGAACGCGTCTTCGCTCCGGGCCGCGGTAAAATCCGCCCCGAGGGCTGGCACATCGCGCACTTGCCCACATCGCGCAAGCGCCTGGAGAACTTCTCGCTCGCGACCCTCCGCAGCATTTACGAGAATACCGACATCGCCTGCAAGCGCGTGCTGCTAGCGCGCCTCGACAGCCTCGCCGAAGACTACATCTACCCTTACTTTGTGTAGCGCCATGAACTTTGAACCCGAAACCCGCGGAACCTTGCGCCTAGAAACGCGCATCTACGGCACCTCGGTGCTGGGCGCCCCCCTGCGCTACATCCCGTGCACGGGCCGCTGCCGCCTGCTGGTAGTGGCCGCCATTCACGGCGAGGAACCCGAGACCACGTTCCTCCTGAGCCGCTCCCTCCGCGCCTTCGGCAACAACTTTCGCTCCATCGCCTTCGTGCTGTGCGCCAATCCCGACGGCGTAACGCTCGGCACCCGCGGTAACGCGAACGGCGTGGACCTCAACCGCAACTTCAAAACCTCCAACTGGAACGCCGGGGCCGTGCCGTCGCGCTCCGTGCTCGAGGCCCCCCGCGACACGCTCCTCTCGCCCGGGACAGCCCCCGCAAGCGAACCCGAGACGCTCGCGCTCATCACGCTCATCGAGAAACTCGCCCCCGAAACCATCCTCTCCATGCACGCGCCCATCGGCTGCATCGACGCCCCCGCGGCAACGGAAATCGTCCGCGAGCTCGGCGACGTCTTCGGCATCCCGCATGTAGCGGACATCGGTTACGCGACTCCCGGGAGCCTCGGCACCTGGTGCGCCGAGCGCAAAAAAGAATGCGTGACGCTCGAGCTGCCACGCATGCCTTTGGAATTGCTATTTGAGAGGTTCGGCCGCGGATTCTCGGAGTTCCTGGCCGGCCGCGACGTTCCCTAATTTATTGCCGCGACGTACCCTAAACTGCGACGTACCCCGCGACGCCCGGCGACTCTTGTAAATGACTCGCCGGCGACAAAGATTACTTCTTAGAAGCCTTCGCCTCTTCTATGATACTCTTGCGCTGGATAAGCCCCACCGCAAGCCCGATGCTCATGTAGCACCCGACCAGCACCAGCAGGAACCCGAGCACAATCGGCTTCTCGGTAATGAACGTAAAGCCGGCCACGTAGGTGATTACGATAATCACGGCCTGGAAAATGTTGAAAGCCTTGTTCTTGCGCGGCTGCAGCTTGGGCAAGAACAGCGGCGAAACCATCAGGATGCCCGTAATAAGGAGCAGTACCACCGGGATGTAGAGGGTGCCGCTGGTAGTGTCGGCAAAGAATCCCTCGCGGTTCTTGAGGAACACGATGGCAATGGCGTTGATGGCGCCTACGAACGTGGTGGGCACGCCCGAAAAGTGGTGGTGGTAAGCGTCGGAATCGCAGGCGTTGTACTTGGCGAGGCGCATGGCGGCGCAGAGCACGTACACCGAGAAGGCTACGGCCATAAGGGCGGTATTGGCCTCGAAAAAGCTCGGGGCGAGGTTCTTGTAGGCAAAGATAATGCAGAATGCCGGGGCAAGGCCGAAGGCGATAAGGTCGGCAAGGCTGTCGAACTGGGCGCCGAATTCCGAGCTGGCGTTCACCAGGCGGGCAGCGAACCCGTCAAGCTTGTCGAGGAGCACGCAAAGGATGATGAAGTAGGCGCCCATGAGAATCGGGTCGGAGGAAGAGAATGCACCGGTCGTCCAACAAATGGAAAAAGCGCCAAGCAAAAAGTTAAGGCTGGTAAAAATATTCGGCAGAATAAAACGAGTCTTACCCACGACTGTACTCCTTGTATTTTTCACTTCAAAAATAAATAAAAAAGCGCCCGAAGGCGCTTCAAAAAGACCGAAAAAAGCTATTTGACAGGTTTAATTTGCCAAAGGGCCTTCACCGCGGCGGCCACAATCAGGTGCTGCGGCGGTGCGTACGGATTCTCTTCCGTGGGGAAGTTCGTCCAGTGCTTGGTGGAGAACTGGTAGTACTGCGTGGGGCGGTACATCACCGGGAGCACCGGCACCTTCTCCATGAAAATCTTGTTCAGGTCGCGGTAGGCCTGCGTGAGTTCCTTCTCGTCGGTGATGGTCGGAATCTTGTCGAGCAGCTTGTTGGCGTCGTCGTCCTTGAAACGGCCCTGGTTGGAGAACGCGTCTTCGCCGAAGGGCTTTATACCGCCGTTGGAACCCATGATCTGGTCAAAGCGGGCCCACGGGGTGGCGGCGGAAAGTTCCGCGGTCTGCGTCTTCATGGCGAGGTCGAACGTGCCCAAGCGCAGGTCCTTGTCCCACACGCTGTAGTCCACGAAGTGTTCCTTGGCCGGGATGCCAATCTCGTTGAACGATTCCACGACCACCTTGATCACGTCTTCCCAGTCGGTCCAGCCGGAGGGGCACTCGATGGTGATGTCGCGGACGGGGGCGCCCTTCGGGTCGAGGAGCTTGCCTTCGTCGTTCCACTTGTAGCCCGCGTCGGTGAGGATCTTTTTGGCGAGGTCCTCGTTGTAGCCGAACCCGTTGTCGTCGGAGTCCTGCTTGTTGAAGAACTTGGCTTCGGCACCGAAGGGGAGGATAAATCCGCCCATGATGGCCGGGGTGTAGTTCGACACGGCGCGGGTCTTGATCTTCTCGAAGTTAATCGCGTGGATCATGGCCTGGCGGAAGGCGATATCGTTGAGCGGCGCCTTTTCGAATGAAACGATGAGCGTGGTGATGGAACCCGGCTGGTGGTAGGGTTCCTCGCGGCTCCAGGCGCGGATGCTGTCTTTGGCCTTGTCCCATATGCGCGGCAGGAATATGGACGAGATGTCCAGGTTGCCCTTGGTCATCGCGCTGTTGAAGTGGTTGTTGCCGTTGTACAGCGAGTGTATAATGTACTTGGGAGCCGGGAGGGCGCCGTTGTACTTCGCGAGTCCCCAGTAGTTGGGGTCGCGTTCCAGCACAATCTTGTCGGGCGAGAACGTCTTGAGGTTGTACGGGCCCGAAACCACGGGCACGGAGTCGTTCTTGAATTCGGTAATCTTCGCAAAGTCGTAGGCGCGGCCCTTCTTGGCCGAGCTAATAAGCGGCTCGAACACGGCTTTCGGCAAAATGGACGTCTCGGCGATGGCGTTCAATATAATCAGCGGGTTCTTGTTGTTCTTGGTAAAATTGAACGAGATGTTGTTGTTGCCGGCGTCGGTCACAGACTGTATATAGAGCCAGTTGCCGTGGCGCGGCGTAGGCAGTATGGAATCTATGCGGAACGTGTATATAACGTCGTCCACGGTAACCGGGGTGCCGTTGTTCCACTTGGCCCTCGGGTCAAGATGCACCACGATGGAGGAATCCGTCTGCGTAAAGCTGTCGGCGAGCATCGGTTCCAGGTTTCCGTCGAGCTGGTTGTACGTGACAAGCGTCTCGTACATAAGGCGCACGTTGCCATCGATGGGAAAATTCGGGTCGTAGTCCAGCGGGTTGAACGTAGTGGGGGGCGCCCAGTCGAAACCGCCAATGTACAGGGTTTCTTCGCGGGGGAACTCCGAAGGCTCGGCCACGGATTCTTCAGCCTTCTTGTCGTTGCAGGCAACAAGGCTGACTGCCGACATTATAATGGCGGTATTCGTAAGCAGGCCGGTTATTTTCTTTAGAGTTCTCATATCCCTTCACCCTGATATTTGGAATGCTACATTATTGCTACATGTTGAGTGTACTTTATAATGAAAATTTAGTGACATTTGTCCGAATTTGCTACTAAAAAAACTTTACAGATTAGAATAAATTGGAATAATTCGGGTTGTTTTAAGGGTAGTGTCTAATTTTTTACAGGGAAAATCCGTACAGAAGCCTCTTGGAAGAGGCGCTGTAGAGCGTCCTGTTCATAACAAACGGGGTTCCGGCGCCGCCAGGGGTGCTGAACCGCTGCATCACCTTGCCGTCTTTTAGCGACAATGCTATCACCTCGTTGCCCTGGTCTACCCAGGCGAGGTCGTTATGCACGTAGGGCGTGTTGAATATGGTGCTCTTGCCCTGGTATTTCCATAGCGGGGCGCCGTTTGCCGAGTAGAATAGCAGCGATTGGTCGGCCAGGCCCACGAGGAAGCTCTTTTTGCCCTGGAACGTTACGGACTGCAGCGACGACACGGAGGATTCCAGCAGAATCTGCACGGGTTCCTTGGTGGTGTCGGCCGTATTGTACAGGTAAAGCTTGTTATTGTTTGTAGCTATAGCGAGCATGTTGTCTGCCTGCGAAAGCATCGAAATTCCGTTCAAAATCTTGAATCCGCTGCCCTTGATTTGGCCCGAACCGTCCCAAAGGTGCTGGATATCGCCGTCGAGGCTTGCCACGTGCAGTTCGGAGTCGTTCTTGGTGAACACGAAGGGCACCGAGAAAATCTTGCGGGACCATGCCAGCTTGTTTTCGGGGCGCAGAATCTTGAGGAGGAACCCGTTCCAGGTGGAAACGTATATGGCGTTGTCCAAAATCTGGATGCTGAACGCCTTTCCGGGCAGCTGCACGGAGGCCGAGGCGCCGTCTTTGCTGAGTTCGTGAATGTTGAGCGAGAGTCCCGAAACTATGGCCAAAATGTTCTCGTCCTTGGCCATCACGGGGCTGTTGTCCATTTTGGCGAGCGCCTTGCTCCAGCGGAATTCGCCGGTCTCGGCGTTGATGCATATAAGCCTTTCGGCCGCCGGGTCGATGGTGAACAGGTTCTTTCTGTTGCCGAACAGCTGCGGGTACTTGGTCTTGGGCGAAATGTTCAAGAGGCTCACGAACTTGGCGCCAATCGCCTTGCTGTAGCGGCTCAAAATGAGCGGTGTGGCGTAGGGGTTGCTTACGGAGTGACGCACGGCCTCGGACCATGCTTTTTGTTTATCCTTTTCGCCGCCCTTGTTGTTCTCCAGGAACAGCGCGCGGAACAGCCACGCCTCGGCATTGCCGGGCTCCAGCTTGAAAATGGAATCGAGCAGTACCGGGAGTGGGTTCCAATCGGCACGTTCCACGAGCGATGCTGCCTGCTTGGCGAGCATCTCGGAGAGCAGCGGGCGCTTGCCGTAGTAATGCGGCGAGATTCCCTGGAGGTGCGTGTTGTCAAAGATCAGGTAGATGTTGCCCCTCGCGCTAATCACGTCGGAAACGGGCTTGGCGAAGTTGAAATGCCACAGCGGGCGCAACAGCGTGTCCACTACCGTGAGGGCGCCTTCGTTGGTAAACAGGCCGAGCGAACCCTGCGCCAGTTCCTGCATGTCGGCGGCATCACTACGAATAAACGAAATAGTTTGTCCGCTTTCGCGGTCCAGGAGGATGACCCTGCCCGAGGCCTCGAGTACGGCTATGCGGCCCTCGAACGCCATGACCTTCTCGGCGTTGCTGAAAGAGATCTTCCATCGCGGGACGGTGCTTGTTTTGGGCTGGTAGCAGTACAGCGTGTTGCCCGACAGCAACAGGATGTCTTTCTTTACCACGAGTACGCTCTTGATGGGCTCGAACTGCGTGATGGAGTACGTCTCGTTCGCGTCGTCGGCGGAGATAAAGTGCAACGAGTTGTCGGGGCAGTTCAGCACGTAGTGGCCCGTGGTGGGGTAGAACGTTTCGATGGTACAGCCGCTGTATTTTTCGCTCACCTGGAATTTAACGGCCTTGCGGTTGAGGAGCGTGAGCGTGTGGGCGCTCTGGGCCACCGCGTTCTCGCCGCGGGTGTACAGGCTCGTGGTCGCCGCTACGGGGAATGCCTTTTGCGCGTTGCCCGAGATGGACTTGTAGTACAGGCTGTCCTTGCTTTCGTTCTGGTACCAGATGCCCTGGTCGTCTACCCTAAGGATGTCGGCGTTGCGGACGTTAAAGCGCACGGGCACTATAGTGTCGGGTTCCACCCTGAAAATCTTGCCGTTCTGCAACTGCACAAAGCTTGACTGCCCGCGGAAAATCTTGCGGATGGGCGAGTGCAGCTGGATGTTCTTGCGCAGCAGGTCTTCGCTCTGGCGGGTAGTCTCGGCTTCGCGTTCGGCGAGCCAGTACGCCTTGGCGGTTTCGCGCGTGTTGTCGAGGCTCTGGTTGTAGTAGAAGTTCGCCGAGGTCTTGTTGCCGGCCAGGTCGTGGATCTTGCCGAGGTAGAACAGCGCGTCTTCCTTGTCTTCGGCGTCGCCCTTGCTCACCACCTTCTCGAGCAGCCTCACGGCCTCGTCGGTTTCGCCCTTCATCTCGAACAGGTACAGCGCCTCTTGCAGCGTGTAGGCCATCTTGCTAGCGAAAGCGCTACCGCACAGCGCGCACAGCAGAACCAGCAGCGTTTTTGCCGCCGCCGAGAACCTTTCCGTATTGCGCAACTGTGCTTTCATGGCCTTGCCTTATGCGTCGAACTTGTAGCCCGCTCCGCGGATGGAAAGGATGATTTTCGGGTTCGCCTGGTCGTCTTCCAGCTTTTTGCGCAGGTTCACGATGTGGTTGTCGATGGTGCGCGTGGAAGGCATGTTGTCGGGCGTGTAGCCCCAGATGTCTTGCAGCAGGTCTTCGCGGAGCACTACCTCGCCGCGGTGCTGCCAGAAGTACTTGAGAATCTGGAATTCCCTCGTAGACATGTCGAGCGGCTCGCCGCCCTTGGTGGCTTCGTATTTCTTGAAGTCCAGGTGGATGTCGGCGAAGTCGATGGAGTCTTGCGATGTTTGCGCCGGGGCGCTTGCCTGCGTGGCGGCCGATTCGGCGCGGCGGAGGAAGGCCTTAACGCGGGCGAGCAATTCCAGAATGGAGAACGGCTTTGTCACGTAGTCGTCGGCGCCCATCTCGAGGCCAGCGACCTTGCTAGTCTCTTCGGTTTTGGCCGTGAGCATGATGATGAATGTGCCGGGGTGCTTCTTGCGGATAACGCGGCATACCTCGAACCCGCTCTTCTTGGGAATCATCAGGTCGAGTAGCACCAGGTGCGGTTCGAAGGAGTCGGCCTTGGCGATAGCTTCTTCGCCGTCGCAGGCGGTTTCGACGATGTAGTTTTCCAGTTCAAAGTTGTCCTGGAGACCGAGGCGGATTATTTCTTCGTCTTCGACGATGAGAATCTTGTACTGCATGGTCAGTCTACCTTCTTGAATTTAATGGTAAAGGTCGAGCCTTTGCCGGGTTTGCTTGATAGTGAAATGGTGGCCTTGTGGGTTTCCGCGACGCGCTTCACAATGGCGAGCCCGAGTCCCGAGCCCTTGGTGCTGCGGGTCATTTCGTCACCCACCCTGTAAAAGTCATTAAATATATTTTTTTGCTCCGAGAGAGGTATTCCTACGCCGGTGTCGGCCACGGAAAACACTCCGCGCCCGTCTTCGCTGTAAACGCTCACTGTAATCTCGCCCGGAGCGTTGGTGTACTTGATAGCGTTCTCTATAAGGTTCTGCGCCAGGCTGTAGAGCGCCGTGTAGTCGCCCATCACCAGTACGTTCGGTTCGAACTTTGTATGGAATTCCAGTCCCTTCTCTACGCCAATGTCTTCGATGGCGTCGAACACCTTCTGTGCGCAAATGGAGAAGTCGAGTTTTTCCCACTTGAATGCGCCCGTGCCGTGTTCCATGCGCGTGTAGTTGAGGATGGCACCGATGAGGTTCTCGAGCCTGGAGGCCTCCTTGCCAATAAGCGCGGAGTACTCCTGCACCTTCTCCGTCTTTTGCACGCGGCCGCGGGCCATCATCTCGGCGAACATCTTGATGGAGGTGAGGGGAGTCTTGAGTTCGTGCGACACGCTCGAAAGGAAATTCGCCTTCATGGCGAGCAGCTTGTGCTCTTGCGTGATGAACCTGAGCATGAAGAAGGAACCGAGAATCACCGTGATGAGCGAGAACGAAAGGAGTCCGTACATCAGGAACATGCGCTGGCGCGATTCCTGGCGGATTTCCTTCACGTCTTTTTCGTACAGCGAGAATTCCCAGTCGAAGGCGTCGCTGATGCGCGTTTGCGAAAGCACCGCCGCGCTGTCGGGAATGCTCCCCATGATGGTTTCGTTCTTGTCGTCTACGATGGAGAAGGGAATGTTCTTCCAGCTTTGCGCCACGGCGCGGATTTTTTCGAGCAGGCGGTTGCGGTAGGCCTCGTTGTCAATTTTCGCAATCACCACCTGGTTCCCCGAAAGCTGCGGGTACGTCATCTTGAACAAGGTAACCGGGCCGTCGGTGCTGTACAGTATTCCGTCCTTGGGCGTAAGTTCGTTTTCCAAGAGCTCGGAGAAGTGATCCTTGTACTTGGCCAGTATGTCCATGTAGCCGAGCTGGTGGTTGAAGTTCGAACGCAGGTTCCAGAAGGCCTCGCGCTTTTCTTGGCTCAGGTCTTCGAACGAAAGAATCTGCGTGAACGCTTCTTCAAAGAAGAACCTGGACGACGAGATGTCTTCGATGTGCTCGCTCTGCAAGAACTGCGTGAGCACGGCGAGCGTGTAGTCTTCGGCTTCCTGGTGTTTTTTCTGCTTAACGAGAATCTCGAAGTGCAGCAGGTTCACCGAGCGCGTGAGGTCGGCGTGGAGGTAGCCCTGCAGGTGCGGGTGCTGTTCCAGAATGCGCAACAGGCGCAAGGCCTCGGCGTAGTTGCCGGCCCTGTAGGCGAGCCTCACCATGCCCAATATGTTCTGCACCTGGTCGCTGGTAGATTCGAAGGGCGCGTGGAACATGCGGAACGAACGTGCCATGTAGGCCTGGTCGCTTGCCTTTTTGGCCTTGGCAAGCGCCTGTTCGTCGGCGAACATCTGGCGTTCGACCGCGCTTGCCCGTACGCTCGAAAAATCGGTAGTCTTGTAGAAGTGGCGCGACGAGATGTCGGGGTACACGAGCCTGTTGTCGTTGTACAGGAATATCGCCTCGATACCGTTCACGTCTTTGAACGCGGTCGCGTTACCGAACTCGAGCAGGCTGTGCGGCTGCTCGTACAAAAACAACGAGGCCGCCTTGGTCTCCTGGTAAATCTTTTCCTGTTCCCTGTGAACGGCCTCCTCCACGTCTTTCTGGAACGCGGTCCTGTTCTCGTCGAACGTTTTTTGCGCGAGGAATATTTCGTTCTGGATGTTGCGGAAACTCAGGAACGACAAGATGGCCGTGGGGAGTACGATTCCCCCGGCAAACAGCGCAAAGAACAGGAGGTTGTTTTTGGAGAACTTGATAGCCATGCCGCCTCGCTACAGGGGGAGGCTCGCCGATATGCTTGGGAATAGCAGTATGAGTACGCTGCTCCCCATGAGGAACACGACGAGCGAGAACGCTATGGCGGCTATGATGACTAGGGCCTTGGTCACTTGGCTATGTTGGCAGTGTGCGTGACGGACACTCTGTGGCCCATCTCGACACGGCGGTTGTTCGAGTAAATTTCACGGATGAGCACTGCCGATTCGTTTTCGGCGGCGCGGGCGATAAGGCCACGGCCCAGCAGGCGGGGCGGCATGGTCGTGTCGATTTGGTCTCTTTCCCATACGGCAACGGCGTCACCGGTACCATAGCCTTGCTTGGCACCCTTGTCAATCAGCACGTACGAGTAGGCGCCAATGATGAGCATCGGGTCCATCGAGTAGCGGATAACGGCCATGGAGTCGTAAACGGCCTCGGTCACCTTGTTGTAGCCCGTCACGTTGATGGTGTTGAGCGGCTGCTTGAGGCGGGCCTTGGACTGGTTGATGCGGATGTCGCGGAAGGTCTGCACAATCTTGGCGCGGGAGTAGTTGTCGCCCACGGCGGTAATCTTCGCGATACCCGTGACGCGCAGCAGCGCGAACTTGTCGAAGCTCTTGCCTCCGCGTGCCGGCACGCTGATGGTGCGGGCGTCAAAGATCTCGACCAGGTCGCCCTTCTTCACCTTCACGGTAGTCTTGTTGCCTGCGCCCAGCACCACTTCGGATTCGGGCAGGTGGATAAGCGGTTCCTTCTTTTCGCCGGAGCGGATGGTGAAGAACGAGCTATCCTTCTTGAGGCTGTCGATGGAATAGATGATGGGGGC
>CADBLC010000007.1 GCA_902795385.1 Fibrobacter succinogenes
CTTGTCGCCGCCATCGACGAAAATCTATTTGATGACGCTGGCCGCGCGGAATGCCCCACCGACCGCTACTACGTGCAGATGGTTATCGCCTGGTACATGGCGACTGCCCTCGCCAAGCAATGGGACGCGACGTTCCCTTACATCAAGGGCCGTAAACTCTCGCCCTGGATTCACAACAAGACCATCCAGAAAGCCTGCGAAAGCTACCGCATCACGGACGCGCAGAAGAAAATCCTCCGCGGATTGAAGCTAGAATTGCATCAGTAGGTTCAGCCCGCCGCCGCCATTGAAAAAATCAAGCGACGGAAGGAGGGACATTTTTATGGAACCGGACGTTCCACGTCTTTGGTTGTAACTGTCCAAGGATCGCTGGTACTCGTCACGCTTGTTTGCATGACCCTTGCGTTCATTGTATTTGTAGATATTATACGAAAGAACGGGGATGCCGATGCCCAAGAATGGAATTGAACCTATGATAAATAATGTGCCAATAAATCCTCCTGCGGCCCCTTCATAAGATTTTGGATTGTAATTGCTTAATACTGCATAAGTTCCAAATCCAGCAAGGATTAATCCTATTCCAGTAAACGAGCCTCCAACAAGCATTCCTGTCGTATTCGGTGTATAGTCGGCGTCGTAGCCTTCTTCTGCAATCAGCTTAGAATAAATATTTGTGCTATCGACTTCATTAGTTACAGAAGATGTTGATGGGGTTGCAAAACACAGGATGTTTACAAAAAAAATTATTAGTAAAATTTTTTTTTCCATAATTACTTTAGCTCTTTTTCGATGGTTATAATGCCGCCTTGTGCAGTCTTAACGGTTATATCAATCTTAAAATCACGATTTTTGATAGAATCTTTTATCCTCTTGACGCTTTCTGAACAGGCTTCGTATATGTCAAAGGACACATTATACTCTGATGAGACTCCTTTACATAATTCAACGATAGGTAATAAGGAATGGTTTGGCATGATTTGAAATCGTATTTTAAGTAATCTAAAAGGCTTGTTAGAAATAATGTTAAATGTTTGGGGGTCTCGAAACCAATCATCTGTTTGCATCCAATCCTTCAGTATAAAATACTGTTTTTCCGACTCTAACTCCATTTCTAAATGGACGGCGATGCTATTCGGTTCGTTTCCTATTAGAAGCTCAATTTGTGGGTCCTTTGTAACACTTAGATCGTATTTTTTCTCAAGTTTGTTGAAATAGTTGTCCAGCAAGGCGCCATACGTCTGCCGCCACAGTTCTACCGTTGTTTCTTCAAAAGGAGAGAAAAAGGATTTTATCGCGGATTTGACGGATTGTGTACTTACACCATGAGTTGTTAGAATGTCCTCAATAGCATCACCTAGATTCATTAGAATTACATAGGCTTTTTTCGTCTGCTGTACCAGAAATGCCCCTTGAATAGGAATGGCGCCTTCGATAACATGGTCGTTAACTTTCATATCGAAGCCCAAAACGACTTCATTTTTTCCCTGTATGTCAATGCCCAACTTGTTTATTTCCAATAAGACGTCGTCGTACCCTGCTATAGAAATTTTGTGCGAACCTGCAAAGTATGCCGTCAAGACATTGTTTATGGCCGCTTCCCCGACAAGTGTTTGCATCTTAATAGTTCCCGATTTCCTGAACGGTGTGCTATAATTGTCAGCGAAAAGGAAGGAGATGAAAGTGAACATGAGTAGCGCTATTTTTTTCATTGCCAACTCCCTGCAACTTCCAGCATACGAACGAAACCCATATTGTCAAGCAAGAACAGACCCGCATTGTTGTTGACGTTCATATATATGGAGAAAGAACATTTTCCGATTCCATAGCGCAGTGCTGCTACAGCTTCGTTCGGTAGAAGGAACTGTACGTTATTGAATTCCTCCCGGAACATATGCGTGAGTTCTGCATTTCCAAGATACATCAAACCGAAACCTTCATCCGGGCAATCCAATCCTAATCCCACATTTCCGATCCAATAGTCATTTGGCTGCGGATTTGGCACATAGATATCCAACGAGATTGTATTGGAGATATATTCCAGTTCTGACGGCATAAAAGGACGGCTTTTGATTTCAATATACCCTGAAGCCATGATTCCCGCTGCACCAAGTCCCTCTGTCTTGGGAACTTCTACAAAAAGAACATTTGGTCCCGTTGATGCCCAATCATTTACATTGTCAAACGACATAAAATCTGCTGAGTAGACGTCTAAAATTGTGCTTGCGACTATATGCTCTGTTGTACGGATTATGACATTTCCACCGAATCGCAAGTTGTCTATGCGGTAATCTTCTGAATTCTGATTTACGTTCATAATAATGGAGAACTTTGCGTTGGGATAATCCCCAGCAAGGGCACTATAAATATCCCAGTTCAAGGGGAATGATAAGGTGTTCCATCCTGGAGTCAATCCTGTCAGTGAATTTTGACCTATCCAAGCGTTGTAAAGGCCTGCGGCAGGAATGTTTACGCTCATCTGGACTTCTCCATACCAGAAAGGATTTGCTTGGTCTTCAGGAATCCAGACATCTAACAAAAGTTCATTCGAAATGGCCCCCAATTCGTATGTATTGAAAATCGGAGATTCAATGGTCATGTAGCCGTTTCCGTGAACTTTTAAAGAATAACCCTCGTCTCCAAATTTCACATAATTATCGTAAGAGAGGGTTGCAATTGCACTTGTCCAGGGATGATTTGTGTCGTCGAATGACATGAAGAAAGGTAAACTTTTGATGTCAATTGTTGTTGTCTCGGGTGCTGAAACTTCTTTGCGAATGACTTTGACTGCAATTCCTTTGCCGGAAACTCCAGTAGGGATTTGAATGGTAATCTCGTCATCGGATAAAGACTCTACAATTGCAACCGCATCCCCTATTTTTACAACAATATCTTTGACTTCGGTGCCGAAATTTTTGCCGGTTATTTTTATAGATTGACCTGTGTATGCCACATCTGGCGATACAGAAAGAATGTGAGGAACTACCGATTCTACAATCTCTATAATTTCGTCAAAAGTAATATCCCATCCGTTTGATGAGACTCTGAAAGGATACATGCCTTTTTCTATGTTGCGGGGGATTCTGACATATGCTCCGCTATTGGATAAACCGAGGAAATCGAGTAAGATGTTCCCTAGATAAAATTTAGATGTAACGTCAATATTCCGCATGGAGACTTCGAATGCGTCTCCAGGTTTTGCTGAGACAACCGCAATTCCGTCTAGGATAGGTTTCTCACCAAGGACTTCGATGGTCACGTTTTGGATGATTCCATCCACAATGATGGGGCCCTGTTCATATTTGGCGAGAGGAGTGCTTTCGGGAATCTTGAAGAGGGCGTAATCCCTTGTCACAAGCGCCGGTTCAATCGGGATGGTCAAAGTCATTGTGATGTTTTGGGCCATATCCAAATTTAGACCGTACACCATCACGTAATTCCCGGGGTGGGTTGTATAGTTGAACGGATTCATTGCTGGAGTCTGTATGTCGGGACATGACTGATTGTCGGATTCCCATGTCCAGCCATCTTCGCTGTTCAAACCGCGGTTAAATATATGAAAAAATGGTTTGTTATATAGCCCATCTTCCTTTCCATCAGCATCCTTGCTGTAAACAACTTCGTTCAAGCCATCATAGTTCACTGGTGTTACGCTTATCCATTCTGGTGACCATCCAGGATGTGAATTCGATTGGTCGTTATGCAATTTTACCTTTTTTATTCCCTTTAAATTTTTTGTTCCCGTAAGGAAAAACCAATCCTCTATCCCCCGTTCAAAGTTGTCCATATCATCGTCTAGTTTGAATGTCTGAATTTCACCAGAGCATCCTTCAAGAGTCAAACGAATATTGGCGTTTGTGCCGGCTTGGTTTCCGTCAATTGTCTTGATGCCTATCTTATAGCCAAAATTATCCATTACATAACGAGAAACTACAACTTTTGATGAAATGGGACTAATACTTGTTTGTTCAGTGTAGTCCATTCCTTTTTCGTTGTCGATGGGAATGTCCATGGCCAGCCATTGATTGAACATGAATACTTGGCCGTCTATTAGGGTAGAATGATTAATATTTTCAGGGAACGAAGCGTGTGTGTAAGCTACGTTTTTTACATACCATCCAGGGTTGCTTTGGCCGGTCCATAAATTGGAAAGTGTCATTTTTTTGACGTTTGCAAGTTTTTCTTTAGTCACGATGGTGAAGGTTGAAGTTGTTCCCACCTCAAAATCATCATGGTTACCTTTGTCAAGTAAAAAAGAAAGACATTTGTCATTTATATCACAGATGTTTGCTTGAATGTCATCGTTTGTTCCTGCGCGGTGAAAGTGTTCTTCGTCGCCGGTTTCGACATAGAATGTGTAAATCTGCATATTGTCTTTTTCATTGAAAGTATATGTTGTTGGCGATGTGCCGCCAATCCAGCGGTGAATGGGGAACCAATAATGAAAATTTCGGTTATTCGGAAGTTGCATGTCTACGGATACGGAGTCGATGTACCAGCCTGGTCGATTGCCGGAATTGTCGCTACTCAATGTTAAGGACAAATTTTGTGCTAGGGCAAATGGGGCCTCCTCAACAAAATGAGAAATTTGTCCGTTTCTCAATTGTTTTGTAGGAAGGCATCTGGGACCGCCTGAAATCTCATCACCGCATAGAGATAATGATATTTTTGATTCTGTTTCAGCGTTATCTACATCTTTAGCCGTATATACAGAAACATTGTACGATACGGTCTCACATGGCTTGTTGCTAATGATAACGTAGTCGTCCTTTATAATGCCTGCAACAGGACAGCCGTAAACAGCAATTTTTTTGTTTTCTATTTTAGGATAAGAATGAAGAATACTTATTTGTTCAAGAAATGAAGGAAAACTGATAGTGCCATAGTCTGTAAGGTCAATGCAATCTGCCCCTTTTGTCTTTGATGCTATAACTTCGTCTAAAGCCAATTGAATCTTTGAGTTTATTACATCGTCTCCCCATGCTTTTGCAATGGATTCAAGTAAGTGTTGATATCCATATGAAATGTTTGAGGCATTAGCATCTGCATCGGATAAACAAATATTTAAATGAACATTTTTGTCGTTTGTTATATCATAATCTCTAAAAAAACTTTTTGTTGATGCGTCTATCCCTTTTGTTCTTACTCGGGGATTAAGAGGAATATTCCCAAAATTGACTTTTGTATTGACGTCAATGGATCCGCTTATATGAACGTCAATATCATTTTCGACTATGTTTGATTTAAAATCATGCAAATAGAACTCGTTTATGCTTTTTATTTCTTCGACATCTTCTAATTTATGCGTGATATTAAAGTCATGATACCCAGCATTTTCGTAAACAGAAAGTAGATTTTGTAGACTGGTTTCATCTACACTTACAGAAACCATCCCTGCGTCTGGATCGGGAGAAAAGTTTACCGCGTAACACGCCGAAAATAAGAATATGGCTAAAATTAATGGGAAGGGCTGATGCATGAAAATTCAATATAAATTATTATGGAATCTATTCAAAATAGTTGAGTGTAAAAAAAAGATAACAAGGCTGCGCTTTGCGACAGCCTCCGCGGATTGAAGCTAGAATTGCATCAGTAGGTTCAGCCCGCTGCCGCCATTGAAAAAATCAAGCGACGGAAGGAGGGACATTTTTATGGAACCGGACGTTCCACGCCTTTGGTTGTAACTGTCCAAAGATCGCTGGTACTCGTCACGTTTGTTTGCATGACCCTTGCGTTCGCTGTACTTGTAGATATTATACGAAAGAACGGGGATGCCTATCAACAGAAGCGGAATTGATCCTACGATTAAAAGTCCACCGCCGATACGGTCGCCGACATCATCCCAGGTTTCTGGATGATAGTTGTCTAAAAGAACATTTATGCCCAACCCTAGGAAAATGCCCCCTGTTACAGTGAATATGCCACCCCATACGATTCCAGCCACGTTGTGTCCGCCGGAAGCGACAATATCTTCCTGTTTAATCAATTCCTCGTATATTTGGCTGCTATCTGCAACTGATTCCTTGTACAAAAGGGAATCTTCCTGTGCAAATACAGTACAGGCCGCGACAAGGACGAAAATTAATGTATGTAGGGCTCGCACGCTTTAAATATAACCCATTTTGTGAAAAAGTTTATCCTCCGCGGATTGAAACTAGAATTGCATCAGTAGATTCAGTCCGCCGCCGCCATTGAAAAAATCAAGCGACGGAAGGAGGGACATTTTTATGGAACCGGACGTTCCACGTCTTTGGTTGTAACTGTCCAAAGATCGCTGGTACTCGTCACGCTTGTTTTGGTGCTCGAGACGAACGCCGTACATAGAGATGTTGTATAAAAAAACAGGAATTCCAATCAAACACATGGGAATAGACACTATTAGGAGCGAAACGCCGAAATAGCTGGATGTAATTGCGTCTATGGCATCGTCATTGGCAGAACGTATAAGATATATTCCGCCAATTAGTAACAGCGTTCCTCCTCCTACCATTAGCCCTCCAGCGAAAGACCCGGAAGCGTTGCCGGATAATCCTTCTGCATTAAGGCGTTCCTGTTCAATCAGTTTCATGTATATCTGTGTGCTGTCTACAACGGGAACTTGTGGGGCGTTCTCGTTCTGTGCAAACACAGCACAGGCCGCGATAAGGACGAAAATTAATGTATGTAGGGCTCGCACGCTTTAAATATAACCCATTTTGTGAAAAAGTCCACATTTGACATTCCTAGATACTTAGGGTATATTTAGGGTATGAAGGGATTGGTTCAGAAATTTACAGTTGTTTCGGCGGCTTTCGGCGTTGCGTGCCTTGCAGGCATTGCATCCCCTGCGCATGCGCAGACCAAGGTCGTCGTGGATCCGGGGAAAAAGTACCAGGTTTTCGAAGGCTGGGGCACTAGCCTCTGCTGGTGGGCCGTGAAGGCGGGCGCCTGGAGCGAGGCGAACCGCAGTAGCCTTATCGGTGCGATTGCCGACCCCGATACGGGTCTGGGCTACACGATTTTCCGCTACAACATCGGCGGTGGCGACCAGCCGGGCCATAACCACCTCACGAAGGGTGACGGCGGCGGCAAGGTTCCGGGTTACAAGCCCACCGAGAAAGGCGATTACGACTGGACGGCCGACCCGTACCAGCGCGCGATTGCATTGGAACTCGCCAAGCGCGTGAAGGACCCGATTTTCGAGGCGTTCAGCAATTCGCCCCCGTGGTGGATGACCAAGAGCGGCTGCGTTTCGGGAAGTAGCGACGGCAGCGACAACCTCAAGGAAGACTACTTTGACGACTTCGCGGACTACCTCTCCGAAGTGGCGCTGCACTTCAAGACGGAATGGGGGCTCACGTTCCGCACGGTGGAACCTTTCAACGAGCCTAGCGCCGGCTGGTGGAAGTCTAACGGCGGGCAGGAAGGTTGCGGTTTCAAGAACAACCAGTCTAAGATGATTGTGGAACTCGGCAAGGCGCTCCAGAAGAAGGGGCTCTTCCCGGAAACGTCGGTGAGCGCCGCCGATGAGACGTCCATCAAGCAGGCGCACGACCAGCTGGGCAACTACACCGCGGAGGCGCTCTCTTACCTGGGGCAGGTGAACACGCACAGTTATTCCGACGGCAGCTACCGCAAGCAGCTTTTCAACCGCGCCTTCGGCCTGAACAAGCGCCTTTGGCAGTCCGAAACGGGCCCGCTTAGCAAGAGCGGCGACGAACATATCGCACTCTGGATGGCAAACGTGATTATCCAGGACCTGCGCGACATGCATGCGGAAGCGTGGATAGACTGGCAGATTGGCGACCCGGCCGAGAACTGGCGCAGCCTCGCGCTCAACCACAGTAAGCAGACTTTTACGCCGAACGCGCGCTACTACATGCACGCCGCATTCAGCCGCTACATCCGTCCGGGGTCCCGCATTATCGATAGCGACAACGGCAATACGCTCGCGGCGCTCCGCCCCGACGGAGCCCTGGTGCTTATCGTGCGCAACAGCGGCTCTAGCGACGTGAAGTACAGTTTTGACCTGGGCGAGTTTGTGAAGATTGGCACGAGCGCGAAGGTGGTGCGGTTCGAACTGCCCGGCAGCTTGACCAAGCAATCCGACATCGCGGTTTCGGGCAAGGCACTCTCGATGACGGCGAAGGCCAACACGATTACCACGATGGTGATTGACGGTGCCGAGGGTGGCGCCTGCAAGCCGGATTCCATCATTCCGTACGTGAAAATCCACAGCAATAGCGGCTGGGACGAGACGACCGACGTGAAGTTGAACAAGGGCGACTCGCTGGTGATTGGCCCGCACCCGTGGGAAGGCGGCCGCTGGGTATGGACCGGCCCGAAGGACTTCGGCAGCACTAGCCGTGAAATCCGCTTCAAGAACATGGACGGCACCATGAGCGGCTACTACAAGGCGGTCCACACGAACGCCTCGGGCTGCGAAGGCTCCGTGACGTTCAAGGTGGTGGTGGACGATCCGGCGCACCCGTTCGTGGAACCGGACACGGCGAAGGATACCGCCATAACGTTCTTGCGCGGACTCGTTCCCGAAATCTGTTCCATGCAGCAGGGCTTCAGCGTTGGTGAACCGCTGCAGGTGTTCGACGTGCAGGGGCATTTCCTGAAAAATGTGCAGGAATTCCGTCCGCAGGACTTCCGCCCGGGCGTCTACATCGTAAAGCAGGGTTTCCGCGTGCGCCAGATTCGCGTGCAGTAACTAATTACTATACTTTGTGCATGCTTTTACAGACAACAGCACAAAAAATCGCATTTATCCTCCTGGTCATTTTCCTCCTTGTCACAACAGGGAAAGACTGGCTCGACTTTCACACTTGCGGAGCGGTTGGCAACTGCCTCTCCGATGCGGGGACATTGCAGCTTTACACCAAGTCCGCGATGACGACCCTGCTCACGCTGCTCGCGTTTTTCGCGGTGCCGTCGACGTTCTCTGCCAGGGACGGCAAGCTGTTGCGCATCGCGTTCGTCTTCTCGCTCCTAGCCGATTACAGCTTCAGCCTGATCAAGGCGTTCTTCCATAATTCTGGGAGCCTCAGTTCCATCTTGGGAATCGCGTTTTTCATGGTGTTCCAGTCCATCCTGATTTACAGGCACTCGCGTAAATCGGAATCCGATACGGCGCTGCCCAAAATCTACTGGCTGCTCGCTGTCGCTGTGGTTGCCGGAGTAGTCTTGATGGCAACGGGAACGTTGGACTTGGTGACAGCTGTTGTCGCTGTCTACGCCGTATTCGTCATCACCTCGGTGGTGGTCGGTTTCCTCGCTCCGCGCAAGGGATATTTCCCCGCCGTTAACGCCAAGCTTATCCGCTGGGGCATGCTCGCGTTCTTCTGCTGCGATGCGTGCGTCGGGCTCTCGATGGCAGGCGGCGACGACCACACTACAATGATGACCGTCTCCGAAATCGCGAACAACTTCATCTGGTGGTTCTACGTACCGGCGCAGCTCATGCTTATTCGCGCTACGGCAAAACCCTAGATACAAAAAAAAGGCATCCTACACGGTGGAACACTCGAAACTACTATTATGAAATGATAGCAGTGCCTCGGGGCTTTGTTTTTCGCGTCGTAGCGCGCCTAAACTGAACCACAAGAGCAACGAGCTGAAATAATCTTGTTAGATCGGGCGTTAATCCGTGTGATGCCTGTATTCTTAATATACATCCGAATCAATCCAAAAACAATAGAGAATTTACTCGAAATTGTACTTAGATTGTCAGATTAGTGTAAAATATTCGGAACGTGGCGTTATTCCCAGCTCTTGGGCGTATCGATGCCTTCGTCCAGCATGCTCGATATGTCCTTGATGCTTTGGTCCATCTGTTCCTTGTAGACTTTCGCCTGGTGCAGCCTGCGCTTTGCCTCGAACAGCTGTTGGGCCATTTCGAGGGCGAGGAGGGCCATGCGTTTTCCGGCTTCCAGGTTGTATTTCCCGTAGCTTGCGTAACGTTCGTCGATGTAGTCGACAATTTCCTTCAGGTCCGCGTCGGAGAGGTCCGTGCGGATCTGAAGCCGTTCCTTGGCTACGTTGATACTTATCGATCTGTGGGATTCTACGTCAGCCATTTTTCATTCCTACGCCGAATGGATCATCGTCCATCAGCCAGCTTAGCCGAAAAAATTTGTTTGCGAGCCTCCATTGCTCGCAGAGAAAAGGTCGTTGTCCTTCTCGTTGGCGCCGTGGACTTCGATGGGGAGGTCTTCGTCTTCGGCAATCTGGTTGAAATCGAGTACGGGCTCCTGTTCGGGGGCTTCGTCGTTGGCGGGTTCTTCCGCGACAGTCTCTTCGGCGGCTTCTTCGACGACAGGTTCGACTGTCGGTTCGTTGGCCGGTTCTTTGGCAGGGGCTTCCTGGGCAGGGGCCGGCTCGGCAGCGGGTTCTGCGGCGCCTTCCGCGGAGGTTTCGAAGGAGTGTTCGACAGGGAATTCGGTGCCGAGCTCGTTTTCGATGGTGGAGAGGAGCTGCTTGAACTTTTCCTGGGCTTCGGAGATTTCTTCGCCCTGAGCCTGGATGGTGTCGTTCAGCTTCTCGATGGCGGATTCCTTTTCGGCAAGCTGGCCATTGAGGCTCTCGATGAGGTTTTCTTTTTCGGAAATGGATGCCTTGAGGCTGTCGATTTCCCCGCCCTTGGCGGCAATTTCTTCTTGTTGCTGGTTCAGCAGGCTGCGGAGGTCGCTGATTTCGTCAATTTTGAGATTCAACGCTTCGTTCTGGGCCGCCGCCTGGTTTTCGCGGGCGTTCAGGGCGGCCTTGCAGTCGATAAGGTCCGCGTTCGCGGTTTCCAGGAGCATGGTCTTGTCCTGAAGTTCGGCATTGGCGCCGGCTAGCGCCTGCTTCAGTCCTGCCACTTCTTGACGAAGGTTGCGCACCGTGGCGAGTACGCTGTCCACCTTTTGCGAAAGAAGGTTGATGTTCTCTAGGTTCATTTTTGCTCCGTTAGGGTTCTTGAGGAGGAGGGGTCATTATTAAGATATATAAAAAAAATAGAAAAGGAATAAACTTTATGTAATTATCTATTTTGGGAATATGCTTCCCGTTAGCGAACATATCGAACGCCGCCTGGCCGAACTCCCCGCGCTTCCTGGTGTCTACATCATGAAGAATGCGCAGGGGAAGATTATCTACATCGGCAAGGCGAAGGTGCTCAAGAACCGCGTTAGGAGCTATTTCGACGGCAGCGAGCACAACGGCCACCGCGCGGCCACGCTGATGCTGCCCTTTATCCGCGACATCGAGTGGATCATTACGGAGAGCGAGTCCGAGGCGCTTATTCTGGAGGCGAACCTTATCCGCAAGCACACGCCCAAGTACAACGTGCTGCTTAAAGACGACAAGCATTTCCCCTACCTCGCGTTCTCGGTAAACGAGCCGTTCCCGAGGCTTTTTTTGTCCCGTGCGGTGCGCAAGGACGGCTGCCAGTACTTTGGCCCCTTCATGAATTCCCGCATGATAGGCCAGCTGCAAGACATTGCCGCCCGCCTGTTCAAGATTCGCGAGTGCAAGCTGAAACTGCCGCTCGCAAAGCCCGCGAGGCCCTGCCTCAACTACCATATAGGGCGGTGTGGGGCCCCCTGCGTGGGGCTCGTGACGCAGGAGGAGTACCACCAGGCGGTGCTCCAGACGCAAATGCTGCTGAACGGCAAGCGCGACGACCTGATTGCCCTGTGGGAACGCGAGATGCAGGAGGCGAGCGACCGGCTGGATTTCGAGACCGCGATGAAAAAACGCGACGCCATCCAGGCCCTGAAGGCGACGGGCGTGCACCAGAAGACCGACGTGACGGATGCGCGCCTGTGCATGGACGTGCTGAGCCTCCGCCGCAACGGCACGATGGCGGCCGCGGTGATTTTTGAGTACAGGAACGGCGTGCTCTGCGGGCGCCGCCACTACCGCCTGGAATGCAAGCTGGAAGAGGACGAGACCGAGATTTTCCAGCAGATGCTTTTGCAGTGGTACATGGACGTGGAGTTTATCCCGGGCGAAATTGCGACCGACGTTCCCCTGGGGTTTGGCGATGAGGGCGGCATTGCCGGAGATTCGCCGGACACAGAACCGCTTGCGCAGGCCCTGGCCGAGAAGGCGGGCCACAAGGTGACCATCACGAACCCGCAGCGCGGCGAAAAGGTGGGCTTTTTGAAGCTCGCGGGCGCGAACGCCGACATGATTCTGGTGGAAATGCGCTCCGAGGTGCAGAAGTTTAGCGAAATCGACGGCGCGGTCTTTGAACTGCAGAAGGTATTGGGGCTCAAGAAGACCCCGTTCCGTATCGAGTGTGTGGATATTTCGCACCTCTCGGGTACGAACACCGTGGCAAGCCTTGTCGCCTTCAAGAACGGCCGCCCTGACAAGAGCAACTACCGCAAGTTCATCATCAAGACGGTCTCGGGTGTAGACGACTTCGCGAGCATGCGCGAGGTGATGACCCGCCGTATCCGCCGCCTGGAAGAGGAAGGCACGCCGATGCCCGACCTGTGGGTATGCGACGGCGGCAAGGGCCAGGTGGACGCCACGATGCAGATTCTCAAGGAACTGGGTCACGACCAGGACCTGCCGCTTATCGGGCTCGCGAAGCGCCTCGAGGAAATCGTGTTCCCCGACGACCGCAAGAGCATCGTGCTGCACCGCACGAGCCCGGCGCTCAAGCTGTTGCAGAACGCCCGCGACGAGGCGCACCGTTTTGCCATCACGTACCAGCGGAGCAAGCGCAAGAAGGACCTGGAAGTGGAATGGCTCAAGATGCCCGGCGTGGGTCACGAAACCCGCGTGAAAATCCTTTCCAAGTACAAGAGTGCGGAGGCGTTCCTGGAAGCTCCGCTCGAAGACGTTGTTGATTTGCTGGGGAAGGTCCGCGGCAACAGGCTCCGCGAACAGGTCGCAGAATATATGGGTTCCCCCGAATAAAAAAAGGCCCGCGAACGGGCCCTTTTTAAAGTTTTGTCGGTAGTTTATTCCTGCACGCAGCGTACGCTGAAGTGCTTGGACTTTTCGTCGACCTGGAAGAACTTCTGCTCGTTATCGCCGGCGTAACCGGGTTCCTTCTCCACGATAATCACCGCGTAGCTGTCACCCTTGTTATCTTCGAAGTTCTTGTCGCCGTCTTGCGGGGTGGCGTTTGTCCAGTGGAAGCCCATCTCGCCGGTGAACCCGCAATCGCTGGATCCCTTGCAGCGTCCGCTGTAGCTCCAGGTGTACGAGGCGTCGTTGATGAGTGCCTGGGCCTCTTCGCGGCTCGGCAGCTTCCAGCCCTTGGGGCAGGCGCTCTGTGCGGCGTTGAAGGTGTACAGGCGGCCATACTTTTCGCAATTGGAATCTTCGTTGTTGAAGCACATGCTCTGACCGAACGCGTAGTTCAGGTCCTTGGCCATCCAGAGCTTGCCGCCGACGGTCACAAGCGGGTACGTCTTCTTGTTGCGGTTGTCGGTCATGGTAGTGCCTTCGATGGTCGGGGGCTCTTCGGACGGGGTGTCGATGGAGGCTCCGCCGCCCGAACTGGACGAGGACTTGGCCTTGGACGAAGAAGACGGGAGGTTGGCCTCGCAGCCTTCGTCCCAGCAGAATGCGATGGCGCTGCTGTAGTAGGGGTTCTCAACGTTGGAATTGGCGCTGATGTAGACCTTGGTAGAGTCTACGACTTTGTTGATCTTGGTGGAGTCGACGACAACGACGCTGTCACCGGAAGATGTCGGGGTCTTGCTGTCGGCCGACTTGGTCGAACCGGACGATGCTACGGAGGTTCCGTCGTCGGAATTATCGGCGGCGGCCAGGTCAGTAGAAGAGGAACATGCCGAAATTAATGAAAAAACGGCAATGAGTGCAGGGAAAGCTAGGTAACGTTTCATATGCCGAAATATACTTTTCTTTTTCGCCCTGAACGGAAAAAACTTTTTTACTATCTTTTTCGTCACTATGAGCAATGTTGAAGTTTTTGACACCACATTCGCCATAACCATCCTGGTTGTAATGGCTATCTGCATTCCCGCCGTTCTGCTCCTTGCGAACTGGTTCCTGCACCCGGGCAAGATCAAGCAGGTGCTTATCAAGGGATCTGCATATGAGTGTGGCCTAGCTCACGTTTCTGGGACCGCCAACGAGCGTTACCCGGTGAAATATTACATGGTCGCCATGCTTTTCCTGGTTTTTGACCTGGAAGTGGCGTTCCTCTACCCGTGGACCGTCCAATTCCTGGGCGGTGGCTGGGAGCTCCTTTTTGTGCTGCTTGGATTCCTGGTGATTCTCGAAGCCGGCTACATCTACCTGTACAAGAAGGGCGTGCTGGACTGGACCAGCATCAAAGATTAAGAGAGTGTTCTATCTCAAATAAATAAGATGCGGACCCCTTCTGGGGTCCGTGTCTTGCTATGAGACCGCTCGCGCTAGAATTAGTAGAACAAGTACAGGGCTGGCGCTCGCTCTCGCAAAAGCACGCAAGGCGAATGCTGCAAAATTGAGTTTACTCAATTTTATAGCTGAGCCGAAGCTGCGGACGCTGCAAGCGTCAACCGCCCCAGTTTAATAACTGGGGCTTTGTTGCTCACGGTAGACCGTTCGAGCTGACACTTAAAACGCTTCGCGGATGTAGAACGTGATGCCGAGCTGCTCGAAGTCTATCCACGAGAAATCGGCGCGGGCGTACAGTTTTTCGCTTTTGTTGAGGGCGAACTGGCCACCGAAGCCGAGCCCGGTATGCCACTTGTTGCGCATGAGGTCGCTGAAGTAGTCGCCGACCTTGCCCCCTTCGAAGAAGATGTTCCCGGCCAGGCGCCAGAACAACTCCTTGCGGAATTCGGTCTGCAGGAACAGGGCCTGGTCGCCGCTGAAGTAGTTCGTCTTGACCCCGCGGAAGCGCTTGATGCCGTCGGGTCCGGCGAGCATGTCGAAGGGGACGTCCCCGTCTACGCGCTGCCACAGGAAGCCGACCGCCATGGAAGTGTTCCAGATGAACTCGCTGTAACCGCGGATGTCGAGTTCCTGCGTGCTGTAGCAGTAGTCGCTGAAGGCGCCGGGGAAGAATTTCTGTTCCCACTGGGCGAACATGCCGTGGCGCGACCAGTTCAGGTTGTCGCGCGTGTCGTAGTTGACGTGGTAGCCTATACCGTTGCGCCATCCGTCCACTTCCCCGGGATGTTCCACCGGGCCGTCGTAGTCGTCGAAGTCAAAAGCGCTGTAGTTTATCTTGTACACGACTCCGTACTTGAATGCGGAAAGTTCCGGCGGCAGCAGGAGGCTCGTTTCCAGGTATCCTTCGGTATAGAAGGTCGAGCGCGTGAGTTCGCGGTATATGTCCTTGTCGGGGTCGTTCCCGAAGCCGTAAAAATGCGTGCTCCACTTTTCGTAGAACAGGTAGACCTTGCCCGATACGCGGTCGTGCATCATGAAGAAAAGCGGAGAGATGGATGCCGAATACTGGTTCTCGGTGGTGGCGTAGGCGATGATGTCGAGTTCGCTGGTGCGCCCGCCCTCGAAGGAAGGCTTGAAAAAGATGTTGCCCATGAGGCCGTATTCGAACTTGGTCTCTTCGGTGTAGCCGAGTACAGGGACGATGGCGTAGCGCTGGAAATCGTCTTTTGCCGGTTCCTGGGCAGAAACCGGGGCCAGGAGCGAGATGCTCACGGCTAGGGTACATAGGGCTTTTCGGGCAAGGTTACTCACTGCATGAAATTTAGAAAAATACTGCCCCCGTTCCAAAGGGCTGTTTTTACAATTTGTAAACGGTATAAATTCGGCCAAGTGAGAAGGAGGCCGCGAAAAAATCTAGATAAACATATGGATAGTATGGGATGTCAAAAGAGGAGTCGTTATGAACAAATCAGTTCTTTTTCTTTTGGCTATGGGCGTTAGCGCGGCAGTGGCTGCGCAGGCTCCGCTCAATTTCGACGTCGAAAACCGGGGCAACGACCTTGGCGCTACGGCGGGCGAGCTGAAATCAAACAAAAAATTGCCGAATCCGTTCGAATTCCACGACGGTTCCAAGGTCACCAAGTATGGCGACTGGAGCAAGCGCCGTAACGAAATCAAGGCGGATATCGAAAAGTACGAAATTGGCGACAAGCCGATTCCTTCCGACGTAAGCGCTACCTACAGCGGCGGCACCCTCACGGTGACGGTGAAGGAAGGCGGCAAGACGATGACGATTACGTCGAAGTTCAGCATTCCTTCGGGCGATGGCCCGCACCCGATTATCATCGGCATGAACAGCGGAACGGGCTCGCTTTCTTCGAGCATCTTCAGCGGTTTTGTGCAGGTGCCGTTTAGCCACGACCAGGTGGCAAAGTACTCCATGAACGGCCAGAAAGACACGAACGTGGGCTTCTACAAGTTCTACGGCAACAAGAACCAGAACGGTGACTATTCCGCATGGTCTTGGGGCGTGAGCCGCCTTATTGACGGCCTTGCGCAGATTGCCGACGAATACCACCTCGACATGGGCAAGATTGCCGTGACGGGCTGCTCCTACGCGGGCAAGATGGCGCTCTTCGCTGGCGCCTTCGACGAACGCGTGACGCTCACCATCGCCCAGGAATCGGGTGGCGGCGGCATCAACTCGTGGCGTACCTCGGCCGATTTCGCTAGCCGCGGCACGAACATCGAAAAGATTGACAACACGAACTACAGCTGGTTCATGCAGAGCCTGCAGCGCCAGGATCCGTACAAGCTCCCGCACGACCACCACGAACTCATTGCCATGATTGCCCCGCGCGCGGTGATTGCGCTCGGCAACCCCGGTTACGAATGGCTGGGCGACGAATCGGGCTACAAGTCCATGATGGCGGCGACCGAAGTGTGGAAGGCCATGGGAATCGAAGATCGCATCGGTTTTGACTTTACCGGCGGTCACGAGCACTGCCAGGCGGCCAGTAGCCAGACCAAGTCGGTGACGGCGTTCGTCGACAAGTTCCTCCGCAACAAGGACGCGAATACCGATATCCACGTGAAGCCCACGAACGGCAAGGGTTTCAAGATTGATAATTATGGCGACTGGATTGACTGGGAAACGCCGAATCTCCCGTTCGAGGCGGCGCCGGGTCCCGATACGACCGCTTCTATCGACACGAGCTCGACGGATACGGCTACCACGTCTTGTGGCGCAAGCCTCGCCATGCCGGAACTCGGCATGCACGTCTCGATGGGCCGTCTCGAAATTACCGGCGCTCCGGCCGGTGCCCGCGTAAAGCTCTTCGATGTCCGAGGTAATGTGGTGGCTCAGTTCGGCGAAACCGGCGGCATGCTGCCGAAGGCCGGCAAGGGCAGGCTCCTCGCTATTGTCGAGAGCGCCTCGGGTGCACGACTCATGACCAAGGTCATCAACAATACAGGCTTCTAAAACAAAACTCCTCATGCAACGCCGCACGGGTTTCCGTGCGGCTTTTTTTATGGGCTTCGCAGATGCTAAACTTTTTCTAAATTGCATTTGCGATGCCGATTCTTTCCGCACAGAATATCTTGCTCCGCTTTGGCGGCCCGCCGCTCCTGGACAATGTCTCGTTTGACGTCGAGGCGGGTGACCGCATTTGCCTTGTAGGCCGTAACGGCGAGGGCAAGAGCACGCTGCTCAAGGTGCTTACGGGCGAGATGGAAGCGAACTCGGGCGAAATCATAAAGAAGTCCGGACTCAAGGTCTCCCGCATGGTGCAGGAGATTCCCGCGCACCTGGATGGGACCGTCCGCGATGTTGTGATGTCGGGCGTGTCTCGGGACGGTCATGCGGACGATGCCGTGCGCAACAGCCATGCCGAAGCCATTCTTGGAAAGACGGGCATCGCTGCCGACGCTCCGTTCGACAGCTTGAGCGGTGGCCAAAAGCGCCGCGTGCTGTTCGCGAGGGCCGTGGCGAGCGATCCGGACTTGCTCTTGCTGGACGAGCCGACGAACCATCTGGACATTCCCGCCATACAGTGGCTGGAAGGCATCGTGACGCGCCTGGAATGCGCGGTGCTTTTCGTGAGCCACGACCGCACTTTTGTACGGCGCGTGGCGACCCGCATTTTGGAACTCGACCGCGGCCGCGTGCGCAGTTGGGATTTTCCTTACGACAAGTTCGTGCAGTTCAGGGACCAGGCCTTGGCCGAAGAAGAAAAAGCCAACGCGCTTTTTGACAAGCGCCTCGCCGAAGAAGAAGTCTGGATACGCAAGGGCATCCAGGCGCGGCGGACCCGTAACGAGGGCCGCGTGCGCGCGCTTATCAAGATGCGCGAAGAACGCGCTGCGCGCCGCACCCGAACGGGTAACGTGAACATGCAGATTACGGAGGCCGACCGTTCGGGGCGCCTGGTCGCCCGGCTTACCGACGTGAGCTACTCCTACGACGGCGCACCCCTCATCAGCCATCTTTCTACGGAAGTTTCCCGCGGTGATCGCATTGGTATCGTGGGGCCGAACGGTTCCGGCAAGACGACTCTCTTGCGCCTGATCCTGGGCGAACTCAAACCCGACTCGGGCGATGTGCGCCTTGGCACCAACCTCCAGATAGCCTACTTTGACCAGATGCGTACGCGCCTGCGCGAAGACAAGACTTTGATAGAGAATATCGGTGACGGCCAGGCGTACATTACCTTGAACGGCGTCAAGCGCCATGTGTTAAGTTATCTGCAGGACTTCCTCTTTTCGGCAGACCGTGCCCGCGGCCCCATCAGTGCACTTTCGGGGGGCGAAAGGAACCGCCTGCTGCTCGCTTGCCTCTTTAGCCACCCGAGCAACGTCCTCGTCCTTGACGAGCCCACCAACGATCTGGACATGGAAACGCTGGACCTCTTGGCGGAACTTCTGGCCGATTACAAGGGCACAGTACTGACCGTAAGCCACGATAGGGCCTTCCTGGATTCGGTGGCGACAAGCATTCTCGCGATAGAAGACAACGGTTCGGTGTTCGAAGCCGTCGGCGGATACTCGGATTATGAGGAAAATCGCAAGATTCGCGAAAAAGAAAAGGCCAAGGCCGCCCGTATTGCCGAGGAAAAGGCAAATTCGCAGAAAAATGCCTCTGCTTCGGGAATGTCTAATGCCGAAAATGCAGTAAATTTAGCGAATTCTGCCAAGAAGCGCAAACGTAGCTACAACGAAGAGCGGGAATATACCGCACTTCCGGCCAAAATTGAAGGCCTGGAAGAGAAAATAGCCGAAATTCAGACGGAATTGTCCAAACCTGAAGTCTATACCGACGCAAAACGCATCGTGGAACTCCAGAAAGAGCTTTCAGAGCTTTCGGACCTCAATTCCGAGCTCGAAAAGGCCTACGACAGGTTCGGAGAACTGGATTCTATCTAAAATTGCCCTTTTTGGGCTAAAATAGCCGTTGTAAATTGTCCAAACTAAATTTTGGATTCCTCTTGTGACAAAACGCACATTTTGATATAATTTTATAGTAATGTAATTGAAAGTTAACAAGGGGAGACTCCGATGGCTATCGTAAGAAAATATTCCTCTATATTGCCTCTCTGTATGGCGGTATGTTTGTCGCAAGCTGTTGCGGCTGAAAAAGTTCTTTGGGACGAAACCGGAATAGGTAGCTTTGCGCCTAAGGGACTTTATGATTACAGCTATCCCAATAAGGCGACGGTGTCTGTTAGTGTGACCAAAACGAAGGATGCTGCTGTTCCTTACTACGTACAGGCTACGTTTGAGGCCGAAGAAGGTTCGAAGAGTAGCGGTGCCGGATTCGGTTTCGCTTGGGAACTTGACGATGACTACGAAGCCAAGATTGTAAGCCTCGCGAACTATAGCGGCGTTTGCCTGAATTACTCGGCAACCGGCCAGGTCCGCATGGATTTCAAGCAGTGGACCATCGACGACGACAACTACTTTGGCTACATGCTCCCGGGAACCGAAGGCCAGAAGGTCAACTTGTTCATCCCATTCGATAGCCTGGAACTGGGTTGGGACAAAGTAAGCTCCACCAACAAGTGGAATGTCGCAAAACAGGTGGGTCTCCAGTTCAGTTACAAGTCGGAGTTCATTAAGAAGAACGGCCTTACCAATGTCTTGGGACTTTATGCCGTGCGCCTTGCTGACGAATGCCCGCAGCATGCGCCCGTCGCGAACGCTTCGCTCCCGACGGAGTACGATTTGAACGAAGGTGAAAAGCTGGTTCTCCACATGTCCGATATTTTCAGTGACGAGGATGGTACCGATCTTTCGATCTCGGGAACCTTCAGCGGAAATAGCGACGTTGTTTCTTCGTACGACGATACGCAGCATATCACGTTGAAGGACTCCATTGTGCTTACGGTAAAACCGAATCCGAAGTCCGACGATTTCACCATGAAGCTCACGGCGACCGACCCCACGAACAGGAAGGCTGTCTGGACCTTCACGATTTCGCCTATCGATGTCCCGCACGCTCCCACCATCCGCGATACGACATACACGCTCTTCCAGGGTGATTCTATCGGCTGCAAGAACAAGTGCTCCTTCTATGACACGTTTGCGACGGATGTGGATGGTGACGAGATTGACCTTTACGTTTATGAAGAACCTGTCTTTGGCACGTTCACGTTCGACGCGGAGAAGGGCCAGTTCTCTTACATTGCCCCTGCCGATACTTTTGGCGAGGTGTACTTCTCGCTGTACGCTGTGGAAACGGCTAATTCCGAAAGCGTGAGCGATACGGTGAAGTTCAAGATTAAGGTGCTGGATGTCAACGATCCGCCTACGGTGGAAATTCTGGACTCCCTGATTGACTACACCATTGGCGATGGCGATGCCAAGCAGATCAAGTTGAACAATTCGAAATCGTTCATCGAGGTCAAGGAAGATTTCACGGATACTATCTGGGTCCAGATTTCTGCAGAAAATGTCGTGTTTAGCGATGTGGATTCCGATATCGACATGAAGGTGAAATCCAATGGCGTGGTAAAGGCTGAAATCAAGAAGATAGGTAAGGTCCCCTACGTCGTGGTTACCTCCAAGAAGGATGCCAATGGCCTGGCCAAGGTGACGTACTATGCCGACGACGGAGAGTTCACCGCGGGCGTAGACTTCTACGTGAATGTTGCCCCGGTGGTGGACAAGCCTATCGCAGTTGCAGATGCGTTCGACATGATTCAAGACAGCGCCGTGACGGTTGCTGCCAAGAACGGCGTGCTCGCCAACGACGCAAATCCGGATGATCCGGATATCGCGCTGGTTCCAGTGGTTGTCAAGGACGTGGCCCATGGAAAGCTGAAAATGAAGACGGACGGTGGCTTCACGTATACTCCGGCAGAAAGCTATGTCGGTACGGATTCCTTCACCTACTACGTCTATACGGACGACGAGGCCAAGGTTGCTTCGGATACGGTCAAGGTGACGCTGACTGTGCAGGCCCAGCCTGGTCCGGTAGTTGTTGTTGATGCCAAGACGCTAGACACCACGCTCGTGGAAGACGCTACCAGGGAACTCAAGTACATCAAGGCCGTGGTGCAGAGCTGGTTCCACGATCCTGACTCTCTTCCGTTCAAGGTCTCTGCCGCTAGCGACGACGGAAAGACTGTCGTGGAAATCAATACCGCCGGAGCGCTGATTATCAAGGTGGCGAAGGACTCCGTTGGCGATGCCTACGTTACGGTGTCTGCGAAGGGTGACGTTGGCAAGCCGGCTTCGTTCAAGATTCATATTAAGATTACGCCGGTCAACGATAAGCCGGTCGTGATCAAGACGGATTCCGTCTATGTCAAGGATCTTGCCAACTGGACGGTCAAACTCGCGCTTAAGGACTACGTGAAAGATATCGACGGCGATTCCCTTACCTTTACGCCGAGCGTTTCCTCTGCTCTCGCTACAAAGGTCTCGGTGGAAGTCAAGAACGACACTGTGATTGTCTCTGCCAAGGATAAGGCGACCTTCAAGGAAGGCGATCTCGTAGCGTTCGGTGTGAAGGCTGCCGATGCCTCCACCAATGTCACGGCGTTCTTCTACGTATTCGTCGGTATGGAAAAGCCGGCCGTTGGCATCCACGCTATCGCTGCCGCGCCGAAGTCCGGCTGGCAGGGCGCCATCCTCGCCGATCGCGGTGTGGCTGCCATTATCGACATGCAGGGCCGCGTGATGTGGAAGTCCAAGCTCCCGGTCTCCGAGGCCGACGTGCGTAACGCCGCCGCCCAGGTGCAGGGCCGCAAGATCCTCCGCGTCAACAGCCAGACTTGGACGATTAAGTAGACGAAAGACGAGAGATTTTTCGTAACGAAAGTTTAAAAGAAAGGGCTCCGCTAAGCGGAGCCTTCTCTCGTCTGTAGCCGCAGAGCGGCGTTCTCTCGAGCGGCGTTCTCTCGTCTCTCGTCTATTTCACCAGCGCTTCAGTATCGAGGGCGATGAGCAGTTCTTCGTTGGTGGCGACGACCATCGCGGTCGGCGTGCCGTCCTTGCTGATGATGTGGCCGGAGTTCTTGCCGTTGTCCTCGTTGCGGGCTTCGTCGATCTGGTAGCCGAGAATCTTGAGGTTGTCCATCGCCATCTTGCGGACAAGCTTGCTGTTCTCGCCGATACCGCCGGTGAACACCAGCGCGTCGATGCGCGGGAGAGCCATGGCGATGCCGCCGATTTCGCGGGTAAGCCTGTAGGCGAACGTTTCGAGGGCGATCTGTGCGCCGACGTGGCCTTCGCTTGCGGCCTGCGTCAAGGTGCGCCTGAGCCCGGAGAGGCCGAGCAGGCCCGATTCCTTGTTCACGAGCTTGTCCAAGCGGTCAATGTCGTAGCCGTACTTCTTGCTGATGAAGAAGAGGATGGCCGGGTCGAGGCTGCCGGAGCGGGTGCCCATGATGAGGCCTTCCAGCGGGGTGAATCCCATGGTGGTGTCTACGCACTGGCCGTTCAAAATGGCGGAGCAACTGGAACCGTTACCGAGGTGAGCCGTAATGAGGCAGACTTCTTCGGGCTTCTTGCCCAGGATCTTGGCGGCCTCGCCGGTCACGAAGCGGTGGCTTGTGCCGTGTGCGCCGTAGCGGCGGATCTTGTCTTCTTCGTAGAACTTGTAGGGGATGCCGTAGAGGAATGCCTTGCGCGGCATCGTCTGGTGGAAGGCGGTGTCGAACACGGCCACCTGCGGGAGCTTCGGGAAGAACTTGGTCGCGCATTCCATGCCGGTCGCGTGTGCGGGTTCGTGCAGCGGTGCGAACAGCGTGATGCTGCGGATGTAGTCGATAACTTCCTGGGAGACCTTCTCGCTCTTGATGTACTTGCCGCCATGCACCACGCGGTGGCCGATGGCTTCAATCGTGTCGATGAGCTTCTGTTCGTTCAAGAACTTCTGCACTTCGGCAACGGCTTCGGCGTGCGTGGGGCAGTCGAAATTGAAATCGATGTTGCCTTCGGGGCCCTTGGCCTTCACGTGGCCGTTCACGCCGATATTTTCGACGAGGCCGCTGGAGATGGACTGCTTGGTCTGGGTGTCGATGACGGCGAACTTGACCGAGGAGCTGCCGCAATTGAGAACGAGTACGCGCATATTAAAAACCTTTGTAATTGATTATGGACGAAAAAATAGCATTTTAGGTGGCGGCTGGCTTAGGGGATAGAAAAATATTTTATAATATCGTAAAATCATTGTTAAAACAAGAATATGAAAGCTGTGGAGCACAATTTAATGCTGACAAACCGGATTCAAGAAAAGCTTCTTTTGGGGGCGATTTTATTAAGTCTTTCCATCTGCTTGGTAGCCTGTGGTAATGATAGTGAAAGTAGTACCGGCCCGGAGTATGTTTGGGTAGACCCAAGTACTGTTGTTCACGGGACTATGATAGATTCCCGAGATGGAAAAACCTACAAGACGGTAACCATTGGCGAGCAAACATGGATGGCTGAAAATTTGAATTACGAGTATAACGAAGGAACAGCCAAAAGCTATTGCTATGACAGCTTGACTACTAATTGCGATAAATATGGCCGTCTATATTTTTGGTCGGCGGCCATGGATTCTGCAGCGTTGTTTTCTGATGCGGGTAAGGGGTGCGGAAACTACATGCTATGTAATCGTAAGGGAAAAATCCGTGGAATTTGTCCTGAAGGCTGGCATTTGCCCCATTTAAGTGAATGGCTTGAATTGGTATATCCTATGGCTTCTAGAGTGTATGAAAGTGTAAAAGATGGACCGTACGGATATGGAGAATTTTATGGGGCAGGAATAAGACTAAAATCTGTTGATGGCTGGATGGAAGGATCTCACCAAACGGATGATTATGGATTTTCAGCCCTTCCTAGTGGATACTTTTTATGCCACTACGATGACGGATTTGAGCATATGGGTAGGGGAACTCAATTTTGGTCTTCCAGTGAACTGAATATTTATCACGCATTCGCATTGGAACTAGATTATCGTGTACTTGAACCCGCTGCAAGCGATGATGCATTGATAAGTGGTAACCATAAAACATGGGCTTATTCTGTGCGGTGCGTTAAAGATTAGGCGTGAGAATTTCGCTCTGGAATTTATCAGGGGCTTGGCCTAGCGGCGGCTTATTTACTAAATTCCCCGTTGATGCTCAAGAAGATTGCTGATTTTGACAACCGCGTATCGGTATACTGGACGAACCGCCATTTTTCGGAAAGGGTGAATGGCTGGCTCAAGTTCTATGTGCGCCTCGGCGACGGCTACATTTGGGCCGCCTTCGCGCTGTTCGTCTTCTTGATGGTCGGCTGGGAAAACTTCTTGCCCATCCTTTGGCAGGCGCTGATGGCGCTCGCGGTTAGCCTTGTGCTTTACGAGGTGGTTAAACTCAATACCAAACGCCCGCGCCCGTTTGCCGCGAATCCGCAAATCAAGGCCGAGGTCCCGCCGCTCGACAAGTACAGTTTCCCCTCGGGTCACACGATGAATAACCTGGCGGTGGCTTCGGCGGTGTTCTATTGCATTCCGCAGTACGGCTGGGTGATGATGCTGTTGCCGCTTACGTGGGGACTTTTGCGCGTGTACTTTGGCGTGCACTGGCTCACGGACATTTTGTGCGGGTTCTTGCTCGGCATATTGAGCTTTGTGCTTGGGCATGTCATTTGGATAACGATTTTTTAGGGAATTGTCATTCGTAAATGGGCTTTGTAAGTGCGAAAGATTTTTTTGCATCGCTGGCAAGTGACGAGCGCGTATTCCTCCTGATACGTCACGGAGAACGCAACCACATTACTCCAAGCGACCCCGATTACGGTGCGCATGTAGGGCTTACGGAACGTGGGCGCGAACAGGCCCTGTCGCTAGGCAGGGCGATTCCAGCCGATGGCGACATCGTATTCTTCTCGAGCCCGGTAGGGCGCTGCATGGAAACGGCGAAGTGTATAGGCTTGGGCCGCGGCGGTTGCGCGTCAAGTGAGCCGCAGGTGGATGTGCTCGGCGGTCTCGGTGATTTTTTCGTGCAGGACAAGGAATCCTTCGAGAAAGTCTTGAAGGAAGGGTTCTACGAAGGCATTTGCGCCTGGCTCGAAAACGAAGCGTCGCAAGGGGCCCGCGGCATCCGTGAAGCGTTCTATCCGCTGGCGAGCCGTTCCGAGGAAATGCTTTCGACGATGCTTTCGAAAGGGACTGCCCGCTTCAACATCTTCGCGACGCACGATG
The DNA here is from genome assembly GCA_902795385.1 of Fibrobacter succinogenes. Taxonomy (GTDB): domain Bacteria; phylum Fibrobacterota; class Fibrobacteria; order Fibrobacterales; family Fibrobacteraceae; genus Fibrobacter; species Fibrobacter succinogenes_P. The sequence continues at coordinate 25,508 of CADBLC010000007.1, forward strand.
CCTGGGTGGTTCCTTGCCTCACGCATTTTTGCCGCATGCGGTTTACGCCCCAGCGCTGGATGAACTACCTCACCGGAATGGCCGTGGTGACCGGCCCGGAAGGCAAGACTCCCCGCCGCATTGTTCCCGTGACCGGCCTTGAAACCGGCTGGCTGGAGTTCTAGACCTATGCCCTTGAAAATTGTACGCAACGATATTACAAAGGTCAAGGCGGACGCCATTGTCAATTCCGCTAACAAGAAACCTGTTTGCGGTGGCGGCACGGAATACCACATTTACAATGCGGCTGGTTACGACGACCTGCTGAAGGCTCGCGAAAAAGTCGGACCGCTCAATGTCTCCGATGTGGCGGTTACGCCCGCTTTTGCGCTTAATGCGAAGTACATCATCCATACCGTAGGTCCCAAATGGAATGGCGGCGATTCGGGTGAGGCCGTTGCCTTGGCTAACTGCTACCGCGGCGCACTCAACAAGGCGCTGGAATTGGGCTGCCAGTCCATCGCCTTTCCGCTTATTTCTAGCGGTGTTTTCAGGTTCCCCAAGGATAGTGCGTTAAAGATTGCGTTGAACGCTATCGGCGAATTTCTGCAGTCGAACGAGATGGATGTTCGCCTTGTCGTATTTGACCGCAAGTCGTTCGAGGTTTCGGAAGAACTTTATAGTGATATCCAGACGTTTGTTGACGATAATTACGTACAAGATAAATACGATAATTTACGCCTGTATGCAAAAGAGCGGTGGGGCGAAAATGGCATTGTAGGTAATGAGCTGGAAGAACCGCAACGTTCCTTTGAAAAAAATGAAGACGTTGATGAAGATGATACTGCGGGCGAGTGCAAAAAACTGTGCATGTCTTTCGCCAGTGCCCGAAGTCTCGAGGATATCATCGCGGAACCGGGCCAAACTTTCTGCGACAAGCTCTTCAGCCTCATTCACGAAAAGAACCTGGACGACGTGGAAGTCTACAAGCGCGCCAATCTCGATCGCAAGCATTTTTCCAAGATTCGCAGTAACGTAAATTACAAGCCCACCAAGAAGACAGCGCTCGCGCTCGCCATTGCCTTGCGCTTGAATATGGACGAGACGGCAGACTTGCTCGCCCGCGCGGAATTCGCGCTTTCGCCTTCCAACAGGGGCGACTTGATAATCATCTATTTTATTGAGCGACAGAAGTACGATATCTGGGAAATCAATAGCATGCTTTTCAAGTTCGGGCAACCGACTCTCGGCGCATAACTCCCAAAAAAAATGGCGAAATTTCGCAAATTTCGCGGTTTTAAAATGTCGCCTGCCAGGCGACCAAATCCCCCTTTGTAACATCTATTATTGCTTTCGTCAACCGGTCGCAAACGCAAAAGTGCGAATGCACTAAGCCAGCGACCATCACTAAGCCGCACTTATAGCGGCACGGAGGCAATATGAAAAAGGGACTTACCGAAATCGTCTTTATCTTGGACCGCAGCGGCTCCATGAGCGGGCTCGAGAAGGATACCATCGGCGGATTCAATACCACCATCGAGAAGCAGAAGAAGGAAGAAGGCGAGGCGATTGTCTCCACCGTGCTTTTCGACAACGACATGGAGGTTTTGCACGACCGCGTCTCGTTAGAAAAGATTGCGCCGCTCACCGACAAGGAATACTATGCTCGTGGATGCACCGCACTGCTCGACGCTATCGGTGGGGCCATTCACCACATCGGTAATGTGCATAAGTATGCCCGCGACGAAGATCGCCCCGAAAAGACCATCTTCGTCATTACTACCGACGGTTACGAGAATGCGAGCCACAAGTATTCTTCCGATCGCGTGAAGCAGATGGTGGAACGCCAGAAGCAGAAGTACGGCTGGGAATTCATTTTCCTCGGAGCGAATATCGATGCCGTCGAGACCGCAAGGAATTTCGGTATCGATGAAGAACGTGCCGCAAACTACGTGAATGATTCGACCGGAGTTGGCGTTATGTATGAGGCGCAATGCTGCCTTATGAGCGATATCCGCCAGAACCGCAAGAACGGCCGTAACTGGAAAAAGAATGTCGATGATGACTACGTTCGTCGCGGCAACCGCACGAGGTAAGCTATGTGCGGCGGATGTCTTGGCACAATAATTATTGTGCTTGTATTTATTAAAGTGATTCTAGGATAAGTTCTTTGATTTGCGACTTGACAGAATCCAGGTCGCTGTTTGTAAGAATCGGGATGAGCTTGTTGATTTCTTCAACAGGCTTGTCCCACCAGCGCCACTTGAGTAGCATGCCAATCAGTTCGTTGTCAAAGCGCTTGCGTATCGGTTTTGCCGGGTTGCCTGCCACAATCGTGTAAGGCTCCACGTCGCTGCCTACGACAGCGTTTGCGCCGATGATGGCCCCGTCACCGATATGGACTCCGGGCAGGATGACCGCATTCTGCCCAATCCATACGTCGTTTCCGATGACCGTATCCCCTTTGAGTGGGAGGTCCTCTTTTGCGGGCGCCTTCATGTCCCAGCCTTGAAGCGTGTAGAAGGGGAATGTCGAAACCGCATTCATCTGGTGGTTTGCCCCGTTCATCACGAATTCTACGCCGGCTGCAATCTGGCAGAACTTTCCGATAATCAGCTTGTCGTTGTTCCACGGGTACAGATGCGTCACGTGGCTTTCGAATTCACTGTCGGCAATGTAGGTGAAGTCGCCCACGACAATTTGCGGGTTCTTGATTGTCGGTTTTACATAGATTTCCTTGTCGTAACCTGCAATCGGGTGGACTGTCATCGGATCGGGAAAGTTGTTGGACATAGGGGACCTCATAGGGAAAGGTAATAAAAAATTCCTATATTCTTCTACATGAAACGGATATTTTTTATAGCACTCGCCTGTGCAGCCGTGCTGGCATCGGCTGCCGAAGACATCAAGATTGTCAAGGTGAACGACGCCAACTTCGAGAAAGAGGTTCTGCAGTCCAAGAAGCCGGTCATTCTGGATATCACTTCCACGAGCTGCCCGCCGTGCCTCATCATGATCCCGACACTCATCGGCATCGCGAAGAATTACCCCGACATCAAGATTGCGACGGTGGGCATCGACGAGCCGGGCATCGACAAGATCAAGGCGAGCCTGCCTATCCAGGCGTTCCCAACGTTCTTCATGGTGCGCGACGGCAAGATTGTAAACCAGCTGGTGGGTGCCGTCAAGGAAGAGGACCTTCCAAGAAGCCCGCAGCCAAGCCGAAGAAAATCAAGAACGCAAAGCGCAATATGGTGTGCAAGACTCCCGGCCAGTTCAACGGGCTCAAGAACCTGGTGACTATCTCGTTCGTGTTCGGCGACTACGAAATCGAGAATGTTGACATTGTGACCGATGTGTTCGTGCCGCCCGAGTTGAACGACCGGCGCGAGCAGATGATGGAACACGTTCGCTCAAGCGGGAAGGGCGAGGTGGAGCCCACCATGACGGGCTTCCGCATCCATATCGACAACAACTGCCGATTCATGAAGGCGATGGACATGAAGCGCACGTCCACCTACGGCGAGATGCGCGCGGGCCTCGAACTGCAGGGCTTTAACTGCCAGTAGTCCGGCGCGTTTTCTGTTAGCGAAAAACTTCCGCAAACCGCGAAAATAATATACATTACGGGTATGGATACTACATCGGGTACATACCGCCGTATTTTTGTGCTGGGCTCCGGCTTCAGCAAGTCTTTCTGCCCGCAGATGCCCACGCTTCGCGACCTGAACGAGCGCATTCCCTTCGGCATTCCGGACGAGTTCCCGCACCTGCGCGAATACTGCACGCGCTTTTTGGAACTGTGCAATAGCCAGCCGGATTACCTGGACATCGAGCGGCTTTCGACGTCGATTCTTTCGGCGCAGATTTTCCCGGGGGTGCGAGAAAGCCTGTACCATTCCAGTTTGCGGTTTGAACTTTTGCGGTTTATCGCAAGCGAGATTCGGCACGACAAGGGCATGGATGCGGACTGCGCGGCGGTGCTCCGCAAGTTCCTTTCGGGTTGCGAGAACTGCCCGGGCGAGGGTGTGCGCGATACGCTACTGCTATCGTTCAACTACGATACGCTTGTCGAGGATGTGATTACTGCCGACCCGGAGATGAGCTCGCGCGTGGCGGTGGATTACGGCGTTCGCATTGACCCTGCGGACCGGAGTGCGGTTCGTGCCCCGCGGACGCTCTCGGTCGACCTGATCAAGCTCCACGGTTCGCTCAACTGGTACCCGGTCAAGGGTGCCTCGGACCCGCTTGACCTCAAGAACGTGTGCCAGGTGGAACCCTGCGACCGGAGTTTCCCCATCTACCGCGAAGATACGCCCATCTACATCCCGATGGCACATGCGAAGGAATCCTTTTTGCGCGGGAGCCTTTTCAACCTGCTCTGGAGCAAGGCGGATTATTACCTCAAGAATGCGCAGGAGATATACTTCCTGGGTTACGGTTTCCCGAAGACGGACATGAACAACCTGGAATTCTTGCTCCGGCATCGCGAACGCTTCAAGAAGGTGGTGGTTTTCGAGCCGGAAAATTCCCCTGTGCTGGAGCGGTTACGCAGGCTGCTCGGCAACCTGGTCGAAAGTCGCGACGCGAAGGAATACCTGGCGAATTTCTAGTGACACTTTTGCCTCCCTGGGGTGTTATACCTATAAAAAGGGAGGTTTTGCATGAAAATCCTTATTTTGAACGCCAGTCCGCGCAAAAACGGTACGATTTCGCAGGCCGTGGAACGCTTTGCCGAGGGTGCGAGCAATTCGTTCATGGGCGATTTTTCCGAAGACGTCCGAGTGGAGGTGGTGAACGTGAACGACCTGAAGTTCGCTCCCTGCAGGGGCTGCATGCAATGCCGTAAATGCGGCACGTGCTGCCTGCCGCAAGACGACGCGCACCGTGTGGCCGAAAAAATCGAGGCCTGCGACGTGCTAGTGGTGGCCGCTCCCGTGTACTGGGGCAACATGCCCGGCACGCTCAAGATGCTTTTCGACCGCATGGTCTATGCGATGATGGGCGAATCCGAGATGGGCATCCCCAAGCCGCTCCACAAGGGCAAGGACGCCTACATAATTACAAGCTGCACGACTCCCTTCCCGTTCAACATTTTCTGCAGGCAGACTTCCGGCCTGGTGGCCGCCCTCAAGGAGATTTTGGGCACATCGGGGTTCAAAATCCGCGGAAAAGTGGTAATTCCGGGCACAAAGGCCAAAAAGGGGCTCCCTGTGCATGCCGGAAAATGCGCCTACCGGCTGGGCTTCTCGCTCGCCTGGTAATTTTCTAAATTTGCGGTGACACTTTTGACCTCCCTAGGTGTTACACAGGCATGGAAAGGATGAATCCCGCAGATAACATGACGTTTTCGAAACTGTACGAGGTGTATGCCCCGATGGTTTACCGCCGCGCCATGGCCTTGCTGAAGGATGAATCCGAGGCCGAAGACATGGTGCAGAACGTGTTTTTGCGCGTGTACGAACGCTGGGACAGCCTGGATGTATCGCAGCCGAGCAGCCTCTTGTGGAATACGGCTACAAGGCTCTGCCTCAACCGCATTCGCGACAAAAAACGCCGCGGGCTCGATATGGACACGAGCGAACTCCTGCTCTCTATTGCCTGTGCAGACGACGAACAGGAATCTTTCGCGGCCCGGAACATCCTTTCGAAGATTTTTTCGAAGGAACAGGAATCGACAAGGACTATTGCGGTGTTACACTATGTGGACGGCATGACGCTCGAGGAAACTGCCCGCGAGGTGGGGCTCTCGGTGAGCGGCGTGCGCAAGCGCTTGCGCGGTTTGCAAGCCAAGGTAAAGAATCTGGAGGTAAAGTGATGATCCCCGATTGGAAACTGGAACGCTACTTGACGGGCGACTTGCCCGCTGCCGAGATGCGCGAGATTCGCGAACTCGAAAAGACGGACGCGATTTTCGCGAACCGCGTGAAGATGATGCGCGAGGACAACGCGGCGATTCTCCGCAAGATGCCTTTCGAGAGGCTCTCCGAGAAGATGGACGCGATGCCGGCGCGTCGCGGTGCTGGCGCAGGTTTTAACGGCGCTGGCAACATCGTGAATTTCAAGCTCGTGAAGTTCGCGGCCGCCGCGGCACTTGTGCTTGCCGTGGTGTCGGTGGCGCTCTTTAGCCAGCGCGAAGTTATGGCCCCGGCTACGGATGGCGCACAGGTGATGGATGTGGCCATGGTAGACGCTTCGGAAATTCCGGGCGATGCCGGCGATACGCGCATCAAGGGCATGGACGCCCGCATGGAAGTGTGGAAAAAGACGGCCGACAGTGCCGTGCAGATGTCGAACCTGGACGAAGCCCGCGAAGGCGACGAAATCCAGCTCCGCTATTCCGTTCCCGAAAAAAGTTTTGGCCTATTGTTCAGCATGGACGGGAATGGCGCCCTCACGATGCACATGGGCAGTGAAAACCACGCTGTTGAGCTTGCTCCCGGCGAGATGACGACCTTGCCGTTCGCCTACAAGCTCGATAACGCGCCCAAGTTCGAAAAGTTCTTCTTGTTGACCTCGCGGAACATGTTCTCCATCAATGCGTCCGATATAGACGCTTCGCTCAAGCAGGAGGGCGTCCGTGTGGTAAGTTTTACGCTGCGTAAAGTGGGGGGAGTGTCGAAATGAGGAATATTATCGAAAAATTGGATACGTCCATAGTGCTTCAGGTTTTTTCCTTGGTGATTTTGCTGGTACTCGCGGCAACGACGGGTGCGCAGGCCGCGACAGGCTCGGCAGAAACCCAGATTAACCGCTATGTGCTCGCGGTGAGCGCGAATAACGGCGGTAAGGGCCGTCCTATGCTCCGCTATGCCGAAAGCGACGCGAAGTCGTTTGTGAACGTGCTCAAGGAAATGGGCGGCGTGCAACCGCAGAATATAGTGTTTGTGAAGGGCCCGAGTGTAGAAAAGCTCCGCCACGAGATGGACGCCCTCGACAAGAAGATTGCCCAGGGCAAGTCTACTGGCGGCCGCAACGAGGTGCTGGTGTACTACAGCGGCCACGCCGACGACAAGGGCCTTCGCCTTGGCGAAGAAGTGTACAACTGGAAGGAATTCCGCAAGCGTATCGACGCCCTCAAGGGCGACGTGAAGATTGCGGTGATCGACGCCTGCGGTTCGGGAGCGATTACGCGCCTCAAGGGCGGTGTGGCCGTGCCCGCGTTCATGGTGGACAAGAGCAGCGACATGAAGGGCTATGCCTTTATCACGAGCAGCACGCAAGATGAATCTAGCCAGGAGAGCGACAAGCTGAAGGGTTCCTTCTTTACGCATTC
>CADBLC010000008.1 GCA_902795385.1 Fibrobacter succinogenes
GCGCACCGAGGTGGATAACGCCATCGAACTTTTCGCGAGCAAACAAATCCGTCATGGCGGCAGCATCGGCGAGGTCCATCTTGTAAAAGCTGAACTGCGGATGTTCCAGGCGCTTGAGGCGGTCTTCCTTGAGCGACACCTGGTAATAGGAATTCATGTTGTCAATGCCCACCACCGTGTATCCCTTCGAAAGCAAAATCAAAGAGACTTCGCAACCAATGAAACCGGCAGCACCTGTAACAAGAATCTTTTTCGCCATATTATTCTCCGACTGAAAATGTAAAAAATCCTCCCCGCGAAGGGAGGATTTTCATTAGAGATAGATAAGGCTAGTTGCCCGAACTGCCCAGGGTGAGCATGAACGTCGTATCTGCAGTCGCCGTGACGTAGACCGCGAGACACTTGCGTCCCTGTTCATCCACTTCGTTGTATGCATCCGGGATGTTCACCTCGAAGAACCATTCTTCGCCAGGCTTACTCGGGAACTGCTGGGGTTCACCACCGCCCTGCCAGCTGAACTCCATGACCGGGAACGGGCCATTGCTCGGGTTGGCGCGCATCACCAAGTTCGGGTGCCAGGAATTGATACCGTCCCAGTTGTAGGCAACAAGACGGATTGTCTGCCCGGCATGCACGTTCACCATAGAAGGCTGGTTGAACGAGAGCGTGACCGAGTTGCCGTCGTGAGCCAGAGCCGTCGGCAAGGTATCGCCCTGCTGCGTACCCGGCTGATCGTTGCCCGGCTGGTCATTGCCCGGCTGGTCGTTACCCGGAGTCGTGCCCGGATCGGTACCCGGGTCAGTGCTCTGCTGCTGTTCTTCGACAACGAGGGCGCTCTGGTTCGTAGAACCGTCCAAATGGAGGTTGCGACCCTTGCCCAAGGAGATTTCATTCTTCCTGTCGTTCGTATTGTCGACTTCTTGGACACCTGCAATATAGCCCTGTTCCAACCTAGTCTGGAAACTCTGCTGATTGGCATTGTCGTTATCCAGGTAGTTCTGGTGCAGGTTCAGATTGATGGTATGCTGGTCGAGCGCTATTTCCGTGTTGGGAGTGAACACGCCCAGCGGATTGTTGTGTTCAACGATAAGGTTCGCGCTTCCGCCAACAGCGACATCGTCGCCATCGCCCATCGTAATCGTGTCCTTGCCTTCGCCACCCACGACAACATCGCGATCCTTTCCAGTCGTGATGGTATCTTCGGTCATAATCTTCGTGACGGCAGCCTGGTCGATAGCGATAGACTTGGCCTCGGTGACGCGGTTCTGGTAATCCGTAAGCACCTCGTCTTCGGCAAACGGGATGTCGAGATCGAACGTGAGCTTGGCATCGTCACCGTAAACAAGGTCCTTGTCGTGGTCACCGCCAATAGCGGCGTTAGCACGGCCCTCGCCCGCCACAATCTGCACCGCCGAAATCACCGGCAGATTCTTGGGGCTTTGGCCGCCACCAGTGTATTCGTTCAAGATGCGGATAGACGCCCTGTCGCCCGTAAAGTCGCGGAACACGACGTAGTTACCTACCAGTTCCACGCGGACACCGGAGTCACCGACAACACCGATTCCATAAACAAGTGCCATGGCAGGATGGCGAGTAGCATCCCTGTAGTCGCCGTCGAACTTGTGGCCCGTCCAGTCGTTCAGGTAATGCACCTCGTCATTGTTCAAGGAGATTCGGTAGAGGTAGTTGTACGTATCGGTATCGTTGTTGTCGCCACCGAGGTAAACGTACAAGTCGCATTTAGCTTTCTTGGCAAGTCCGTTCTTTTCGCGGAACTGGTCAATATGGTCAAGCGTGAGCTTGATTTCGTACTGCTGCTGCGACGCGATGTAACCGTTGTACAGCTTGGAGTTCGCGGTATCGCCGTCCAGTTCGTCACTGTTCTCGTGAGTTATCGCGGCGTTACCGGCGTTGTACTCGTTCCAAGTGCCGTGATCGTTCTTATGGTACGTAGATATCTTGACGCTCACGCCGTCGACATAGTGAGACGAGTAGTCTTCCATGTCGTGCAGTTCACCATTCTTCACGTACATGTTGTGCCAATCGTTGTCGGCAACAACACCTGCCGTTTCACCCACGGTCTCGATAACCTTCTTACCGTGCTCGTCGATGGCAATCTTGCGGCCGGCTCCGTCAAGGACATAGTCCTCGCCCACCGTGCCCTGGTGTTGATCATCAACCGGAACGAAGATCTTGTAGGTCGCCTGGCGAATCTTCATGGTTTCATCGGCATCTTCACGCGTGAAGTTGATGGAAAGCACCTTGACGTCATCCAGAACCTCTTCTGCGGCGTCAGTAGCCCCCGCGTTGATTGTATCGTGGCCGATTCCACCCACCACGGTGTCGTTACCATCACCGGTATCGATGGTATCGTCGTAAGAGGCTTTCTGGTTGGTAATCGCCACGGACTCGGCGGTCGTAAGCGTCGTAGCCGTATTGATGTCGTTGTCGCGGTCCATGAACGTGAGCTTAGCGTTGTCGCCGAACACCACGTCACTGTCGTAGAGGCCGTAACGTTCATCGCCGAAGGTCGTAATCGAATCGTTGCCGGTACCGCCAACCACGATGTCTTCGCCGCCACCGGTCTTGATGTCGTCGCGTCCGCCATGGTCGATATCGGTAGAGGCGGCCACGTCCTGCTTGTGGAAGGTCCCCTTCACCTGGATACCAGCAATACCCGGGATGTCCTTACCGTTCCTGCCGTCGAGCGTGTAGCCATCCTCGATCTTGATGACAATGCGGTCGGCAGCATCAGCTGCGGAAACATTGAACACCACGTAGTTCGAGTACAGCATCGCCTGGCCAAATTCATCGTCAATCGGCCTGACAGTTTCTACCATCTGACCGTTCACCGTTTCCATACGCTTGACACCCTTGATCGTGCCGTCATCGTTAAGTATGGCCTGCACGGCGTGGTTTTCAAACGAGCCCTTGTAATTTTTGGTAGCGGGGTCGTTCACGTAGAACGCCTGCTTGCGCACGCCGTTGATGTACAGAGACACCAAACGCACGCTCTGCCCTTGCCAAGAATTCGCGTCGGGCAGGTCGAGGTAGACCGCGACATCGTAGCTCTCGAAGTACTGCGCGAGCCCGTCAACGGCCACTTCCAACTGGTTGTCGCACTGATCGTTCGGAGCAGTCGTCATGAGGCCCGAGTTCATCATCTTCGCGTCCTTGTTGCTGGACGTTCCATGGAGGCCGAGCGTGTAGGCCTGCAGGTTGATGCGCCTGTCGGTGCTGGTGACGCGATGCGATTCGATACCGCCATAGCTCACGCTCACCGCACTTGCACGGGTACCGTTATCGAAGCGGACAAGTTCGGCGTCGTCATTGCCGTAGGTGCCGGCAATGCTACCGCTGATATTGTTCCAGTTATTGGTCTTGAATTCGGGAGCGCCCACCTCGTCGCCGGGGTTGAGGCCCGTCTGCGAAGCTCCCTGGAAGTTGAAGCTGAGGATCGCCTGTGCGTCAACCGTCGGCAGGTTCTCCATTTTCCTATCGCTGGCCATGGAAGAATTGCCGCGGAACGTAGCGTAGGCGTTATCGCCAAACACAACATCCTTGCCGGTACCGGTCGTAATGTCGTCCAGAGCGTCGTCGCCGTTCAAGCCGCCGAACACAACGTTGTCGCCGTCACCGGCAAGAATCTTATCGCCGCCGGAGCTGTTCTTGACAACATCATTGCCTTCCTCGTCCTTTTCAGTAACCGGGAGGTTACGGTTATCATTATTCACGAACAGCGGGTTGCGATCGCGGTCCACATAGACTTCGCCACCGTCACCGATAATAACGTCGTTGCCGGCACCAGTCGTAATCGTATCGGCGTTGGTACCGCCAATCACGACATTCTTGCCGTCACCCGTCGTAATCGTGTCTTTATCACCGAACTCGTCGCTCGTAGACTGGACATAGTGAAGGTACGTCTTGTTGGAATCGCCATAGACGTGCTCGACCACATTACCGTCGGCACCTACGACAGAATCGCTTGCAACATACTTCACTTCGCCATTGTCACCCACCGCAACGTTGTTTTCGCCATTAAGGTGGATTTTATCCGAGCCGGCACCGCCAATGGCAACATTCTTGTCACCATGGGTCGTAATCTTGTCGTTACCGCCAACGGTATCGCTCATGGACTTTATGGTAAAGGCATCGCGCACCACTCCATCCGTCTGGAAGTAGTTGGTATTGACACCGTCTGTTCCGTCGGGCAGTTTTTTGGTCTTGCTGGACGGAGTCGTGTAATCGGCCTCAGTCAGTTTCGCCGGATCGTTCTCGTTGACGTCAATGTCCTGCGAACCCAGAACAGTTACCACCTCGCCCTTCTCGTTCTTGAAGATAACCTGGCCACGGTCACCAAAGGCAATAGCATTGGTCGCCACATCAATGGTATCGGCACCAGTTCCACCAATCACAACGAGGTCATCGCGAGTAATATCCTTCGCATTCGTAGCAACAATCTTGTCATCACCACCCTGGGCATTGACAACAAGCATACCGTCACCGGTAAGATTTTCAATGAGCGTTACAGTCTTGATTTCAACGCCATCGGCAACCGGAGTCAGATCACGCTTGAGTACAATCTTTGTCGCAGAGCTTTGGGTAAGGTCGATTTCACGACGCTGGAACGTACCATCCGTATATTCCACATTCAGGAATACATGGTGCTTGGCCGACAGATTCTTTCCCAGTGCAACGGCATTTTCACCCGAATAGCTACCAAAGACGCTATTATCATAGCCATCCTTGAAGGCCATCGATGACACGCTGTAAGCGATAGTGTCGTCCGTTTCGTCCTCGGCTACAACCTTTGCAATGCCAGTCAAGGTAGCCATAAGGGCGCTCCTTTCGGCAGCATAGCTATGGATGGTAATCTGGTCGTCGAACGTTGCATTAGCAGGCATGTCGCCCGTCGATGTTTCTTTTTTCGCAGAACCGGCGTTAACCACGGTAAATGTCTGGAAGCCATCTTCACGGAAAATCGTCTTGTGGATATCGACCGTATCGGCGCCCGTACCAAGGTTGATTTCACCGTATTCCATGTTCGCCAAGTTGAAGTTGCTTGTCGAAGTAGAATCAGATTCCTTATGGTTAAAGCGCAGAGAATGCTTGTCGGAATCCAGCCATTCAGAATCAGCCTGCTTTATGACATCATCCTTTTTCTGCAGAATCGATGCAGAATCAACGCCCTTGGCAATAAGACTTTCATCCCATTTCGCAAACGCAGACATTTCCTTGAGTTCGTTCTGGTGAGTACCGGCCTTATCATTCTTGCGGTTGTTTACAAAGATGCGATCCTTGCTGTTGCCTTCATCGAACTTGGCTGCTGCTTCTTCGGCAGCTTTTCGTTCTGCGAGATCCGATTCCGAGATAACGTTCGTTTCGTCATTACCAGTCGGCTTTTCAGGATCATAATGCAACATCGACGGACCGTCAATGCCAAGGTCACCTTCACGGCCGGCACCATCTTCGTACAGAGCGCCCTTGATGTTCGCAATGGTGTCAGCATCCAAATTGTCGAGAATCTCTTCCGCAGAGGTTTCATTGAACGCATCCGGCTCATCGGCAATGCCAACTACAGGACGGTGCCAATCATCTTCCGACCAATCAATGGCAAAGTTACCATGCAACATCACGGGTTTTGCATTTTTCGTGTCCACTCCATTCTGAGGCATTGCACAGATAATCAGTTGCGTTCCGGCAGTCCTATAGAAATAACGGCATACAACACCCGGATTATTCCTAAACTCCTCCACCCTGCTTTCAGGACAAATATACGAATACTTCGCTTCGTTATATTCACCCGTGATTTCGTCCTTCGGGACAAAGCAGAGCAACTCCGTCATTCCCGTCGTACTATAGGCCATCTGGAGCACACTCTCGTTTTCCACGTACACATGGTCAAATCTGTAGTTGATATACAGTTTGGTCCCAGCAGTAATTGATGAACCGAGCGATGTCACCGGAATCACCAGGACGTTCGCATGCACCCCTTCAGCGTCAGTATACCTGGTGAATAAAGAAGTCGACACATTGACATAATTATCGTTCAACATGTACCAACAATCAATGTCACTATTCTCAGGTAAAGCCCGCATGGGCCAAGCAAATTCGCCATTTGTAATTTCTTCAGCAGTGAGGACATGCTCCTGTGTAATGGAGAACTGGTTCTCGACTTCATTTGCCTGCCTATTGATATTGTATCTCAGATACACGTTCGAAGTGTTCGCAGCCACCATCTCAGTTTTCACAGACGCAGGGACATCAACCGTCACCTGGTATTCGCCATTCTTCTGAACAGCGTCTACATTGTCAAAGGTGATTTCCTGGCCATTAGCATAGTAGAAGCATTGAACCGTCCCATTAGGAGTCTCACTCAATGGCAAGGTGAATTCTTCATCATCAAACTCCGCTTCGGTCACAGAATGAACCTGTCGAATCTCGAAGGACTGCTGTGCAGCTTTTTCATCCAAGAAGATAAGGGCGTTCTTGCAATCCTTTATTTTGGCACCTACTCGCGTCGAGGAGACATTATGCAATAGTGAGAAATAATCATTCCCCTCACGTACATCATCTCCAATGGCCACAAGTTTCACTTCAGCCAGTGAATTCCACGCCAAAACGCCTTCAGATGCAGATTTTCCAAATTTATACGTAATTGACTTACAGTAGCGGCCCTTGCTATCAACAAGCCAAATGCCATGGTCTCCGCGATTTAGATTTTCAGAGGTTTCACCCGGAGCAAAGATTGTCACCGACACAACCTCTTTTTCTTGAGGCTGTTTAGTCAGCGCTATCTTATACACGGTCTTGGGACTAGCCCCCTCATCAACAGAATTCTTTGCGGTATCCAATTTAGGATCAGAGTATTTCGTTGCATCTGCACTAAAGAATTTCACGCCAATGGCATCAGAATCAGCATTTTTGCTGCTAGGAACGATTACAGGCTTTTCTGCCGTTCCCACACCGCCATTGTAGAAGCTGTCGTTGCCGTTATTGCCGTACAACTTCATCACTTCGTCTTCGGCTGTATCGAGTACGTAGAACGAATCGTCGCCATCACCGCCATAAACGTTCTTGTTCTCGATGCTCACAGACTGCACATCAATACCATTCGCAAGCACGCGGCCCTGCGACAGGACAAAATCATCATCGCCATCACTGCCGACAATGCTCATCTTGTCTATGCCAGCGCCACCAATCAGCGTCACCGGACCATTTTCAACAATCGACTTGCTTCCATCGTCATTGATTTTCTGGAACATGGCAACATTGAAGGTGTCGTTGCCAAGGCCGCCAGAAAGCGACACGGCCGCCTGGTTATGCAACACGTTAAAGACGTCGTTACCTTCGCCACCGACAATCGACGTCGAATGCTTCACGCCTTCACTCAAATAGCCCTGGGACGTCTTAATCGTTTTAAAGACGTCGTTCGGCTTGACATTAGAGTCGGCGCCACGTTCCGATTCAAATTCCTGGCCCACGGTAATCGTATCATTACCCGCACCGGCATCAATCGTAATGGTTGAAAGCGTACCATCAATGGCAATCTTGTCGTTACCGGCACCCGTATTGAGTGCAATATTTTCAAGGCCCGTATCGCCACCACCAACGTTCCAGAAGTTGACGCGTTCAATCTGCGCATCCTTTTTAGACGGGAGCTTCGCCACGAATCCGAGTCCAGCCGTAGAAGCACGAACCAGCATGTCGTCGGCCTCGACCGTGCCGTCAATGGTCATGGAATCACCCTTGTCGGCAGTACCGGAATCCATCACGTTGGTAATGGCATGGTTCGAACCACCCATAATTTGAATCTTGTAGTTATCGTCACCACCCTGGCCGTCAACAAAGTCACTGCCGTTACCGGCAAGAATAATGTCGTTGCCGACAATATTGTTAGACTTGGCATCGGCCGTGATTCCGAAGTTTTTCGCAAAGGCGGTCATGCCGTAGCCAAACATAAGTTCCTGGTTTGCCTTTGCAATTTCATCGTCATCCGAGTCACTGAACGAGTTCTTGAACAATTCCGACGCCCCAACTATAGCACCGTTATTGTCCTTCACGTAACCCGCTAAGCCGTTATCACCGAACACAAAATCGTTTCCGGCGCCGCCATCAAGCGTATCATTACCGAGTCCGCCATAAATGATATCTTCACCGTAATCACCGTTGATGGTATCGTTTCCGCCATCGCCGTCAATGAAGTCATTACCAGCACCACCGGCAATCTTGTCGCTACCGCCATCAGAAGTGTTCAATCCGTCATCACCAAAGATGATATCGGAACCGTTACCGCCTTCGATTACATCGCTACCATTTGTAACTTGAGTAGACGGCTCTTCTTCTGCCTGAGGTTCTGTACCTTCAGCTTCTGTAGCAGCCGTCGTTCCTGTCGCAGTGGCACCGGTTGTTGCAGCTGTTTGCGTTGCGCTCAAATCAACCTGAGGAGCATCAAACAGTTTGACAGCTTCTTGTGCTCGTGCGTTAAGGGAATCTACGTCCGTTTTAAAGCTATTTTCAAGATTGAACAGGGCAATACGATTGACACTTTCAGAACTTACATTGCCATCAGCATCTGTGGTTGTCACCGTGTCACTGCCAAACAAGTCAGAAGTATCCTTCTTAATTTCTTCAGCAATGTATACATACGGCAATTCGCCCACAGCATCGTCTTCTCGCACAATAACCATTGCATCATTGGCAGGCGTGTCACCAAAGATGACATCTACGCCATCTTCACCGTAAATCTTATCATTGCCTGCACCACCGTAAATAACGTCGTTACCCTTGCCGCCATGAATTTCATCATCGCCGTCGCCACCCTTAATGCGGTCAGAGCCGGCACCGCCAAAGATAAAGTCCGTCTTGCTGCTACCGAGGATGACATCATTACCACCTTCGTCGTACAGATCTTCGTTCTTGGCATTACTCAGGTCGAGCGATTCACCAAATTCAAAGTACGCAAAATCTCCGTAAAGGTGATTTTCCGTTACGTTCTTTTTATCCGTACCAGTTCCATTAGGAGCCTTCACATCAATTGTTGCATCAACGCCGCCGACAATCAGGTCACTACCGCCACCACCGACGATATAGTTCTTGCCACTCCCGCCGACAATTACATTGTTTCCAGGATTAGACGAACTCGGATATGCATTCACCAAAGCGACGTATTCTTCATCACTATTCTTTTTTGTTTTATACAGGATATCCGCTGTTTCGCCAAGAAGGATGTTCACACCGATATCTGCACCATGGATAAAGTCGTCACCAAGGCCTCCCATTACAAGCGCGTAACACCCCTCTTTCAACTTCAATCCGCTCAAATCAATTTCATCGTTGCCATTTCCACCTTCAATTACGAAGTTAAGCGAGGAATCTGTTGCATCCTCCTTGCTCATAACTTTAATATGGTCATCGCCTTCATTGGCATACACGTACACGGTCTTGCCACTATCAAGTTTATAAGTAGCATCGCCAATACCATCTATTTTAACTGTTACGTCATTTCCCGAACAAGTTATCGTAACGGTATCATTTCCATCACTCAAATTGACGCCATACACTCTCTTTTCAGCGAATGTACCAACATTAACAACAAGGTTACCCTCTTGCGTTGTCGCAATAACCGGTTTACCTGTCCCAGTCTTGTCCGTATTGAACAATTCAAGGGCGCCGCTCTTCCACAAATCAAATTCCTTGCGGTAGAAGACAAGGTCAAGGTACGCGTATGCGCGCGCCTGCAACGTGACCGAGGCGTCAAAAATCGCAAACGGGCTATGAGCCAGACTATCCGCCAATTCCGAGAGTCGCAACTTACCGTCGTTATTCGGATCGTCCAAATTCAGGTTCAAGTTGAGGTTCACGCCGACATTGATGCCCGCACGCCCAGCAACGCTAGCTCCAGCCGTAATACCGGAATAGAAGATGACTTCGCTGACGTCCTTACCATGACTATCCAAGTCATTGATATAGAAGCCATCGACAAGAGCCCACCAATCCTTAAAGCCAGTATTTTTCCAAGAAATCAGCCCACGGGTATCGTAACCGAAGCACAATTCAATCTTTGCACCGAAATTCAGGCCGATATCGGCACAGAGCGGGCCCACAATGGGGAAACTCTTGCTCCAGTCAAAATCAAAGATGAGCGGGCTCATGCGGTATTCAACCAAATCAACATCTTTACCAAACAACAGGTTTATGGCGGATTTCTTTATCGCATCAGCCGAGATATTGCCACTTGCATCTTGGAAGAGACCAAATCTCCATCCATAGGAATTACCATTCGCTGCTACCCTTTGTGAACCGAAAGCACTTGATAAAGGAGATGTAGCAGTCTTTAAGGCAGAGTCCGTAATACCGGAAAGTCGACTCGTGAAATCACCCAACGGCAGTTCTGATATTCCGGAAAGGAAAGATTTCGTGTCATCATCATCCGTATCTAAAGACAGTTTTCCCAACGTAATTCCGCCCAAACTACTTAGGCCATTCATCTTTTTTATCAGATTCGCAACCTTGACAATATCGTCAATCATCCCCAATTCAAGTCCCTGAGACCCCCCGATAGACTTGATAAGGTTCAATACCGTCATCTTGGAACCGCCCTTGGGCAGGCTACTCAATACAGGGATTTCAGACTGCAGGAAGTCAATCAGCGGCATTATCGGGTCGACGATTTTCTGGACTTTACCCAAAATAGGCTTCAACGTTCGCGAAACAAAATCACCTAAATTAAGAGTTATATTATCAAATTCAGCTTGTTTTAATTCTCCGAACGGTTTACCAAATACTGCCTCCCAAGTCAAATGGAAAACCGTCCCAATCGTGGGGAAACCGATATCAATTTTATCATTATTAAAGCCAAGCGTCATGTCGACTTTAATATCAAGAGAACCTTCCAAATTGGTCTCTAGAGACAACGCCGACGCAACATTATCCGCTTTAATTTTCGTATCTGCTGCAGCATCCGTATCACGATCGTTCTTTGCATTTACGGAGTCTTGTTGTCCATCATTCAAATCAATACCGAACGTAATTTCGGAGAGTTTATCTTTACCTGTCTCCGCATCCGTCTCAAATGGGTTTGTACCACCAGGCAGCACATCCGCGCTCATCTGCAAGAAGCCTAAGGCGCCATTTATCTTGAGTTCATTAGCCAATACCCGCATCGTTATACAGATATCATCACCAGACATCAAGTCTTGTTTTACAGTTGTACCATTGACTACAGTTTCAACTTTCTTCGAGATTCCATCTGCGACGATATTCACAGTCTTGCCATTTACCGTCTCCGAACCACCTTCATCGCTTCCATTAGAAAGCATTATGTAAGCACCAGTCTGGGAAACACCAAAACCGATATACCATTCCCAACCCAATTCAAGGTCTACACCACCCTTTGACGAAAGTCCGAGCCCAGGCATGCCCAAATCAAAGTCGGCATTTCCGCTAAGCGAATAGGACTGACCTAAGCGGAATCGCCATTCAATGCAATTTCCATCGTTCCTATATTGGATATACTGCGAACCATTATCTTCGAAGAACTGGTCAAATTTGGCGCCAGCCCACAATACTTTCTGCGTGCAATTATTTTGCGCATCTAAAAGAACTTTTTTATCCAAAGCCAGCAACAGTCCGGTTCTCTGCAATATAGCATAGAGCCTCTCAGCAACCACATGTTCATCAAGATTTTGCGAATTGTAGGCAAACTTGCGGAATGGTTCAATAAAGGCCTCATCCAAAGCAGTCAAGCAGTCTGCTGCACCCACGATGGTATTGCCCACCAGCGGAATTTTGCGCATGCCGTCCGAGAGGAACGTCTTATTCAAGCCACTTTGCGCCTTACGCAAAGCAGCACTCAAGGCGTCGGCGACCAAGCGAACCTGGCCAAACAAGTCTATTTTTTCCCAGCTTGAGCCCAAATTGCTCATATCCAAGACAATACTACCTGTAGTGTTATCTCCTAATTCAGCAGCAGATAATGTTTCCGTGAATTTTCCCGGCTTTCGAATACCAACTTTTCCAGAAACCAAGTCATTCAACGCAAACGATCCATTATCCCCTGCATCACCTTTCCAGGCATCAACATTGTCCTCGTCATCCACAACACCCAATTTAATTTCACCAACACTTTGTCCTGCACATTCAACACGGAGAAGGCCGCCAATTTGGCAATCATCGGCATCATGCTCCCACTCATAGCTTGAGAAACTTCCCGCAGCAGCACTGCCGGATGTGGCCGTATTACGATACGCCATTTCCTCATGAATTCGAACCGCGATATAGCTAGGATTCGAATCACTGCTAACCACCTTCAGCAAGGACGCACTCATGCCGCCAAGGGCCACGCTCAAATCAAATGAGAGAGGTTTACCCATCAACGTCACATCAATTGAAACACTCGAGTCTTCTTGTAAAATGGGATCCCCCAAAGCCGACCCGTTTACCGACATAGAATAATTGAACCGCGTATTAATACTGCCATTCAAATAGACTTCCGCCAAGCCACCCACATTCGTAGGCCTAGCGCCTTCGGCTGTTTCCATAATCGAGAAATTGTTGATAGAAACAGCCTGGGATTTATACTCCTGTCCCCAGACAAAGCTGAAGTCAATAGACGAAGCATGGAAGGTAAAATAGAGCTTAGCCCCAAGCGCTTTATCTATGCGTTGATTCAGTTCCTGCAGCGTTGCAGGATGGCTCTTGGAAATATTATCAATAACATCGTTCAGCTTGTTGATTAATCCTAGCAACTCCGGAGCAGACTTTCCAAACAGCGGCAATTTTTGATTCAAAACAGCCAATATGGGATCAGTCGACGGCGTAGCCGATTCTCCATATGCAAGAATAGATTTTAGGACGTTCTCCTTGAGAGCCTTTGTCACCTTCTCTACAAGTGCCGACATGTTTAATTGATCTAAAGATGCCGCAAAGGAACTTCCTACCTTAGAGACATAATTGGCGTTTGATGTCAGTGCGCGAGCAACAACAGTTGCATACAGATCCACAGACATAACATGCTGCTTCACTGGAGCTTGTGTAGCATCATCCACCAACAGACCATTAGACAAATCTACGCTTAATGTGTTCGTCGACGTCGATGCATAAGACCACCCCCCTAAAGTAAAATTACTTACAAAATCTGCATCTGCGTCATCAAGGGGTATAGCCGTAATATCATTAATTGTTTTTTTGGCAGTAAGCGTTCTTGTCGCTTGGATACCAACATTTCCTGTCACATCGACCCCAACCATCCCCAATCGGGCAGATGCGATATTACCATTGCTAGTTAATGTTTCATATATATCTAACGAAAAACTTGAAATCGTGATTTCTTTCTGACTCTGAGCATGCACCACCAAGAAAGAGTCAGAATCATTATCAACATTCCAGCCAAGAAGCTCAACCAGAGAGCAACCATTTAAATTCACGACAGCGCCAGAGGAAGAGAATTTACCACCCGACACCACTAAACTCATGCCATTTACATCAACGCTACAAGAAGGCGCTTTCGTTGATAATATATTGTTACATTGCGTTTTTATCTCATCAAGAAGATCCCCTATTGTGGGATCTGATTTCGTCGTGAAGAAATTATATAAATCGATATCCACTTCAATATCAGCCGGTCCTCCAACATCAAATTTCATCTTCATACAATTTGTTGTAGAAGAGTAAGCCAAATTGTCAAAGCCTAAATCTTTATTTGACAAGGAGACGCCAAAAGGAAGATCAGACTCATTTAAAAAACCGATTTTGCCTTCCCAAGCAAAAGCTTTTATTCCATTGCCCAGCTTGGTCAACTCTCCGTTTATTACACTTACAACATCATCAACCGTATAGCAATTCGCCAAGGTCTCTGCTTCCAAAAGAATATTTTTGGCCGCACCACCATTTATTGCAAATGCAAAACTCAAATCTGAATTAGATGTTTCAACCGGATGGGAGCTTGAAAGGAGAATCTGTTTCTCAACTCCACCGTTAAAATTGAGCCAAATGTCAGTCGGCACAGAAGTGGGGTTTTCTCCCATTACGAGCACATTCTGTTCAGATTGACTATAAAAAATGATGACAACATCACCTAGCGTTACTGCAGAATAATCCGTATAATCGGAATTAGACATCAGGACTTCGTTTATTGCGGCAGCCCAATCAAAGCGGACACCAGCTTCCTTGGGCTTTACAATCGCGCTGTCAATAGTTACTTCCGTCACTGTAGTCGTATCAATCAGAAATGCCGAACAAAACTGTTGCGCACCATTAATACACATTTTTCGGCTATTATCAGTAGCAAAAGACAATGAGAATGCTTTTGTAGTATCATCTGTCACAATAGCAAATTTATCTACATCGCCATTCCCATCTTTATTTATTATCACACCAAATTTAGGACTAGTCACTGCCCCTGTCGCAGAATACGCCTTATTCAATTCTCCAACGATAGACTGAATACCAGCTTCATCTAAAGAAGTGGAAGAAGATATAGTAATATCCCCCTTTTTGACCCCATCCTCAAGTAAAGCGAACGTGACTTCTTCGCCAACAGTACTCGTCTTATTCAACGCCTTATCAGCAACACAGACATTCTTAGCCCCTACAAGACCAGCAACCTTTTCAGCATCAACACCTATACTTTTCAATTTGGCGCTGTTTCCGACGCTCCCCAGTTCATCCATCGGAATGTCGAAAGTCATTTTTAGATTAGATTGCGCACCAAGAGACAATGAAACTTTCTCTATACCACCAAATGAGTTCGACAGAGATTTAAATAGAGCCTCACTAACGCTTGCCTCTAGATTTTGAGACGTAATCCATCCGTCATACTTTAGTTGACAGATATTTTTGCCCGATACATTCTTGAATTCGGCAGTTATAACGGAATTATTGAATCGCGACAACAATTCCTGGAAAGATTGAGGGGGCGTCTTGACAAAAGTTGCAAAGTAATTTGATAGATACAAGAACGAAGATGCATTCTGGTCGATAATCCCTTCAAAATCATTCTTCAATATTTCCGTCTCAGCATTCTGAAGCCACTTGGCTATCGCATTGAACTGTTTTAGCACATCACCAATTCGCACATTTGCAAAATCAGGGATAAGCGCATTCTCGTCGTTAACAGCAGAACCTGCAGCGTCCTGCCATACAGGGGTTTGCCCAACAGCGGTATTGCCGATATATTTCAAATGATCTGTATCATCGACTGTAAAATTAGTCAGCTGCGGCGCAATACTTGCATAATCCTTGACTCTAAAATCAAGATCATATTCATAATTCGTAGCAATTGTGGAGTTGTTCTTTGAATCCGTTCGGAACGATCCAATCACAGTCAAGTCAGGTAACGAAACGGCACCACCATCGTTCCTTGATTCAAGGCCTAGAATACCGATATTTGCATCAGTATTCCCCTGGGTCAAATCCTGTTTGAAGTCAAATCGGACATCAACACTGGCATTATCATCAAATCCAGTATTTTTATCGCCGTCAAGAGTAAAACTGACTGTCGTATATCCAGATGCATTGCTATTGAGATCATGGGTATCAAACAAAACACCAATTTTTGTTTGTTCAGAAATATCAGCAGCCACCTTCTTATTTGTAGAAGAAGTAAGTGAGGCATTCTTTTTAATCTGGACAGACACCTTATGGTGGCTAGAATTCGTCGTATCCACAGCAAATGTCCACTCCGAACGTCTATTCTTGCCATTTGTCAGTTCCTGAACTAATGTATCAGCATCTACCGTAAATTCTTTACGTGCTTTTTGATAAGCAGCTTCAGCGGCATTATACTCTGCTTCCGCCTCATTCGCCGCCTTCACAAGATTTGCATAATTTTCATCATCCGGATCAGCATTGTTAAGGATTGTCTTGGCAATTATCATACTCAAGTGCTTGTTTGCCGCATCCTCCTTTTGGGTTTTTGTCCCCTCATCACGCAACGCCTCTACGGTTTCACAAACATAGTCTTTTACGTCCTTAACATCTTGCTTATACTGAATCTTTTGGCCACTTATAACATCCGCCAACGCAAGCGCTTCAGGTTCACTGCTAGTTCCTTGCTCATAGACAAGCAAGCCCTCCATCTTGGAGCCACTTGCGGAAATGTTATAATCACCGAACTGATTAACCGAAGAATCGGCTTCCTTAATCCAATCGTCTGCAAGCGTGGCATCCATCAAGAGTCTCGGTTCGAGAGACTCAATCTTGTAGCTGTTGCGAGAAACTTTCTTAGCAGTTTTTTTGTTGTTCTTTTTGGACTTGGACATATAGACCCCATTGACTTTTCAAGGAAAAGCCTAGTTAATTTGTTTAAAATCTTGTTATAATTAGTAGTTTTTTACACAGCGGACGGAGTGTGCATACTCTGATTTGGCGCGAGAGGTACTTCGGGTCATATCATTGCGAAGAACATTGACCAGCTTAGCCTTGTTTGCTTGATCCCGATCCTGCTCAGGAAGCCAAAAAACGGTTTGTTTTGTAATATTATCATAAGCCATTGTTCCGCTAGGATAAAGTAGCCAATACCCGGCTGGCAATATCGATAATCCGTAAGAATTCTTGCTACCGAATCCGGCAACCTTCGAACCCATCTGGGAGGCGACATCACGACCGCTCGTTTCATACAGAAGAGACCATATATCCTCATTCATCACATGCCACCCGTCTGGGCAAATTCCTTGATGCTGGGTAAACAGAACATCACCATTGAAATTTTCGTTCTCGTTGCTTAAATCAAACTTATTAGGGCATTTTTCCGAAGCGACAGAGAAACTATCACATACGGCAGGGAAACCCATGGCGTTGCTCCAGGTATAGAGACCGCCCCAGCCGTTGTCGCAGTACCACGGGTCATCATCGTAGCAATACTTGGTTCCTTTCCCCTGCACCGTACCGCCTGGCACCCTCTCGCCATAGTTCAAATTCTCGGCAAATATGGTGACAGAATCAACGCCGCGCATATGGTACTTATAATCAATCGTCACCGTACGGTATTTTTTCCCGTCACGCGGGTCCGTAAATTCTCCGTACTTGACATCCGGATTGAATTGTTCCGTCATGTCAAAATAGCTACTACTGCTTGGCGCATTCGCCTGCTCCATAGAATCAAGATTAAGCCATTGCCCATCATGGCAAATCATTTGATAGTCGCTCCCTTGCCAATAGGTTTCCCCTTCGCAGTCTTCCGTACATTCCAATAGGCACCGTAATTGTTTAGACAAAGAACTGGAGCTTTCAAAAAGCACCAAGCTACTCGAAGAGCTGCTCTTGGAGTCGGTGGAAGAGCTCGATTTCGCAGAAGACGAACTGTTCGTCGTTGAGGACGAGACGCTGCTGCTGGATTTGTCTCCATTGCCGTCACTGGTCCCGTCGCCGCTGCTCAGGATTTCGCTAGACGAAGATTCCTTTTCCGGCTCAACGAAGCTGCTGCTGTCATCATCGCCACAGGCGACGAACAAAAAAGCCAATGCAAGCGTCAAAAAAAGAAGTATGGATCCTCGGCCATTCGACCAAGGATGACTCGGTAACAACTTTTTCATTCTAATCCCCATGTTGTAACTCTCGGCCTAAAATTTAACTTATTATTACAGACAAATAAATATTTTTGTCAAACAAATTCTTGCAAATTTCTTACATATGCAACATGGGCGCTTCTGCCCGGCAGAAACGTTAATTTATGTAAACAAACTTGTCTTTCATTTCAAAAGAAAATCCCGCTGTCGAAAAATTCCTTGAAAGCCGGATCGAGACACGTCTTGTTCGTGCAAAGCGTTCCATTTGGGGACAAAAAAAGGCTCCCCGAAGGGAGTCCGAACTCTCTCAAGCATGCGAGCTACAACTCGCGAATCTGTTCTTCCGAAAGACCGGTATTCCGCACAATAATTTCCATCGGAACTCCGTCATTCAGCAAGCCCTTCGCGATTTCTTCCGCCTTATCCATTGCTCCTTCATAGCGTTCATGTCTACTGTCATAAGATACCTCGAACTGAAATTACATAATTTCACCTCGTTTTGCAATAGCTTGATAATTTCAACCTATAAGACGGATTTTTTGCGGAAAGCGTTCCATTTGGAGACAAAAAAAGGCTCCCCGAAGGGAGTCCGAACTCTCTCAAGCATGCGAACTACAACTCGCGGATTGTTTTTTCAGAAAGACCGGTGTAAGAAGTGATTTTTTGCATAGGCTCGTTTTCATCGCGCATTTTCCTCGCGATTTCTTCCGCCTTATCCATTGCTCCTTCATAGCGTTCCATGGCTTTGTCAAAGTCGCTCATGTCTACAGTCATAAGATACCTCGAACTGAAATTACATAATTTCACCTCGTTTTGCAATACCCTGAACACGGGGTCATTCGCAAATTCGCTGAAATCGGCCTCGCGGTTTAGTGCGTCGATGGCGCGGAGCCATTGGGCCAGGCGGCTGCTGTCGCCCGCAAAGCGTTCGGAATTCTTGAAGAACTTCTCCACCTCAATCAGCGTGACCGTTTGCCGGTCAAAATACACCTGCTGTTCCTGATTGCGCAATTGCACCGTGTGGCGGTAGTTCGCTGACTCGGGGAAAGCATCGAAGAACTGAAAGCCGACCACATTTAGGTTTTCAAGTCGGGGTTTTTCGCCTTTCCTCGCCATGTTGCTTGTAAGACGGGCTACGTAGAGGACCAAGCGGTCTTTAAACACCCTCTTGTCTTCGTGCTGAACCTCGATAGATATTCGGTCCCGGGGTTCATCGTCATCGCGATCATTCGTCAGGAGGATA
This sequence comes from Fibrobacter succinogenes, assembly GCA_902795385.1. Taxonomy (GTDB): domain Bacteria; phylum Fibrobacterota; class Fibrobacteria; order Fibrobacterales; family Fibrobacteraceae; genus Fibrobacter; species Fibrobacter succinogenes_P. The sequence goes on from CADBLC010000008.1 coordinate 18,751, forward strand.
TCCGGCTCCGTACTGCGATACCCCAATTCACCCGGGACAAACGGGTTGACGAGTTTCGGGTTCTCGATGCGGTCGGAGCCGATGAGGCCCAGGGCCGCGTTCACGAGGTCCGTCGTGAGCATTAGGTTTTGCTCGCTCGCAAGGATTTTCTTGATGCAACCGTCGTTGTAGAAGTACACGTTCCGGTGCTCGTGTTCCTTGACGAACGCGTCGATGTCACCGCCGTTATTGTTTATTTCCCTCAGTTTTCCGAGGAACTGCGCGAATTCTTCTCTTGTCATCTTTTTCCCCTAAAGCGGGAACGCCCCCGCATGGCGGACAGGGTACACCCCTATCTACCTATAAGACGGATTTTTTGCGGAAAGCGTTCCATTTGGGGACAAAAAAAAGGCTCCCCGAAGGGAGTCCGAACTTACTCAAGCATGCGAACTACAACTCGCGGATTGTTTTTTCAGAAAGACCGGTATTCCGCACAATAATTTCCATCGGAACTCCGTCATTCAGCAAGCCCTTCGCGATTTCTTCCGCCTTATCCATTGCTCCTTCATAGCGTATGTCTACTGTCATAAGATACCTCGAACTGAAATTACATAATTTCACCTCGTTTTGCAATAGCTAAACATTCCACGATTCCCCGACTTAGTTTCTCACACATTTCCTGTAAACAAACTTTTCCGGCACATTTCCCGACAAAAATCCGTTTTAAAAGGTATGTACGTCCCAATTCCGGGATGCAACCTTCCAAACGGAGATCATATGACCCGAAGCGAATTCATTGCCTTTGTCAAAGACGTGGCCGAACATCCCGAGCACTTGGCAGATTACAGGAAAATATACAAGAATGTCTACCCATTCAGCGACGGTATCTTCAAGATGCTCATGGCGAACGAGGCCAAGCCCGAGCGTACCGTAAAGTTCCTTAACGCGATGCTCTGCCTCACCGGTGACAAGGCAATCAAATCATACACTCTTGGCGTCCCGGAGAATCCAGGCGTACTGAACGATAAAACCGCCATTTTTGACATCTACGGCACCACGCAGGCAGGAGAGCCAGTGCTTATCGAGGTGCAGCAGAACTTCAATACATTGTTCGTCGATAGACTCATCTACTACACCGCGCGCGTCGTCTCGCGCACGGTCAAGAAAGCGCAGGACTACAATCTGCCGCACATCTACGTGCTCTCGTTGCTGACGGAGAACCAATTCCCGACGGAACGCGATACATACCTGCACCACGCGCAGCTGGTTCGTAATCAGCACATGTACTATGACAAAATTGACATTTACTTAGTTGAAATCGAGAAGTTCTTCGCCATCGAGGACCGCATCCCGCCCGAAATGCGTGAACAGACCGACAGAGCCGAAATGCTTCGAATTTTCAGGGATGTCCTAGAGGAAAAGGATATCCCCGAGGAAAAGCTGAAGAAACTGCTTGACAAGGACTTTGCGAAAGATGTATCTTTAAAAGGGTATACCGATGAAATCTTTCTGAACGAGGTTGACGGCATGAGAGACATTCTTTACGAGAAGCAGGGATCGTACTTGCAAGCAAAAGAAGATGACGCACTCGCGATGCTTGCCGAAGATTTCCCCATTGATACAATCATTCGGGTCACCAAGTTGCCCAAAGAAAAAATCCTCAAGTTGAAGGCGCAGGCCGCAAAGGGAATCGCGCCTGTTTAAGTCTACAGAAAAAGCCTCCTTACGGAGGCTTTTTAATCATTCTACGCAACATCCATCACTACTAGTAAGGCGAGTGCCGCGACACCCAAGCTCACTTGGTTTGGCATGACCGAGCGCAGCCACAGACGCCGTTAGGCGTCCATTTTGTAATTCTTGCGGTTGTTTTTCTTTTTGCTACCCTTATTGTTCTTGACGCCTACGGCGTCCGCTGCGTTACTCGGTTATAGAATCAAACAAGTTTGATTCTGCAACACTCGTTTAGCACGCTTTTCTTGGACATAAGTCCCTCCCTATGGGTTATTTGGCATAACCCTGATTTTTGTTAAACTTTTTGCTAAAGAGTGCGGAGAACTAGTAGTTCTTCACGCAACGGATGGAAAAGGCTTGTTTTTTATCCCCTTCCGATGAACGATCAAAAGAATTTGAACGAACCGCTGCATAAACCGCCCAGCCTCCTTTATCGGAATGCTGCTGCGGCTTCCAAAACAGAGCCGATTTTGCAATTACTTTAAAAACTTCATCTTGATTGGACCAATACCCGGCAGGCAATATAGACATCCCATATTCATTTTCACTACCGAAACGGGCGACCTTTGAGCCCATTTTATAAGCAATATCCCTATTGCTAATTTCAGACAAATTCGACCACTCGTTATCATTCATCACATGCCAACCTTCGGGACAAATGCCTTGTTGTTTTGATGGGCTCACACCATAGGAACACTCTGAAGTATTGATTTTTACGCTATCA
>CADBLC010000009.1 GCA_902795385.1 Fibrobacter succinogenes
AGATGGTCTTGATTTCGGCCTCGAGTTTTTCGGCCGTCTTCGTGTCTTCGCTGTAGATGGAATTGATCTTTTTGCAGCTCAGTTCCAGCAGCTTTCGTGCACTCTGGTTGTCGCCGCGCTTGCGCAGTTCGCGGATGGCGTGGTCAACGCGAGTGATGTCTTCTTGCTGCGGGTAGTCCTTCATGAAATTGTAGAACAGCGCAATCTGGTTTTCGTAGTCGCTGTCGGTTTCGCAGGCGAGCAGGAACGGGATGACGCGCACGTTCAGCAGGTTGTCCAAGTCGCCCATGAAGGTGTTGAGCGTGAGTCCGGCGGGAAACAGCTCGTCGGTATCCTTCTGGATGTCGTCGTTGTCCATGATGGCGCCCGCCTCGAACTGTGCGAGCATTTCGTTCAGCAGGTTGATTTCGGCGGCCTTCGCCTGTTCGCGGTAACGCGCCTGGTAGTAGATGGGCAGCGTCGTGAGGCAGAAGTGCGCCTGGTTGAGCCCGATGTATTCGCCGATAAAGTACACGTCGGCGTCTTCGGCAAGAATAGCCTCTTCGCTTGCGAAGTTGCAGATGCGCGCAGGGATGGGGATGACTTCCATGTTGGAAAGCTCGTGGAGCCTGTTGCGCAGGGCGTCTATATCCACGTTGTCCGGGAGCTCGATGCCTTCTTCCTGCATGGATTCGAGCAGGTTGTTCAATCTGGAATCAACAGACTTGCCCATGTTCCGCGTTTCGGGGAATACGGGAGCCTGGCGGAAATCTCCTTCGAGCGCGAGGAGTCCGTTCCGTACGAGGTCGTCGAAGGGCGTGGCGCCCTGGGCGTCGGGGGACGGTAAAATCTTTGCGTAGGCGATCATGCGCCCGCAAAGTTTGTCGTCGTTTCCTTTTTTCTGTTCGATTCCGAGCATGTGTAGAATATAGAAAATAGTCATGGGTCATTAGTCATTGGTCATTAGTTATTGGTTGTTGGGCATTGGTCCAAAATCCTATATTTACATCTATGGAACCCGCGACCTGGCAAAAGATTCTTGATTTGTGCGACAAGCTCTCGAACGTGACATACGAGAATCTCACGAAAATAATACGCCTCGATGCGACGGGGAGCGCCACGGGTGCACGGAATCTGGACGATAGTGACCAGAACGATGTCGATACGTGGATGGGTGGCGGGACGTGCTTCAGCATGACGTGGTTCTTGTACCAGAGTCTCCGCGACATGGGACTCAAGCCGCGGCTTGTGATGGGTCACAAGAGGATTGAGAAGAACATCCACTGCGCCCTCATCCTCCCGAACGTCTCCCTCGACACAGCCACACTCTCGCCTAACGAATTCCTCTTCGATCCCGGTTACCTGATTTTTGACCCCCTGCCGATACCGCTCCCCAAGCCGCTCGGTACGGGTGAAACGCTTTTCCCGCTCGTGCCCAACAGCGTGCGCCTGGTGCGTTCGGCGCCAGACCGCATGGAACTCTGGACGGGCGGTGCGGTCCGCAGTGACGGCAAGCTTTCTTCGCCGATGAAGTTGCGTTTTGAATATCCGGTCGAAGGCGTGAGCGTCGAGGAATTCAAGCAGCACTGGAGCGAGAGTTTTTACCGCGAGATGATGACGTACCCGGTGCTGAACCGCCTTGATCGCGAACGTGGAATCCAGTACTACTACCAGAAAGGAAACCTGGTGGTCCGTGACGTGAACGGGAGCCGCATGGAGCGCATCGAGGAATCCGCCCGCGTGGAAAAACTGAGCGAAATCTTCAGGCTTTCGCCAGAGATTGTCGAAAAGGCGCTCGGAATCCTCTCGAAATAGCGGCGCCCCGCGAAACATTTGTATATTGTCTTACAACGCCGCAACGCGGCTGAACCACCAAGGAGTAAAAAATGAAAAAGCTTTTCGTTGCTTTCGCCGCACTCGTTTCCATGGCCCTTGTCGCCTGCGGCCCGTCCAAGCTTGAAATCCAGGAAATGTCCGCCAACTGCGACGTGTTTATCGAAGTGCGCGAAACGCTCGACGACACGCTCAGCCTCATGGTCGGCAACGCCCTGTACCTGAACGTGAAGCATGTGGCTAGCAACGGTCTCTTCCCGTTCCCGGTGAGCACGCGCGACCCGCAGGAACTGGAACGCGAAACGGCGACCGACCACGTGAACAGCCCGGAAGAACTCCTCAAGTACCTCCGCTATTCCGCCCCGAACATGGTGAACTTCGGTATCGTGATTGGCGAATCGGCCAAGAACGCCATTGGCTTTGACGAAGGCAAGTTGGTAAAGGAACTCACCGAAGTCTTCAAGAAGGTGAAGATTTTCTAGAAAATCGCTTAATTTGATAAAAAATGGAGTGGCCCTGCGGTCACTCTTTTTTTATGCAAGAAAAAAATCCTTTTTTATATAAAATAGATTATCTTTGGTAAAGATTTGTTATCACAACGATCAAATGGAGAATTGCATGAATAAGAAGGGACTTGCCCTGCTCCTGCTCTTTGGCGCCTTGCCATCCATGGCCCAAGAGAGTGTTGCCGCTGCTGCGGCTGATTCCGTAAAATCACAGCCAGAAGTAGTTTCTGCTCAACCCGAAGCTGGTTTCGTTGCATCAGATGCTGCCGTAGCTCCGGCGGAGCCTGTTGCCGCGACGGTTGATTCGTCTGCGGCTCCAGTGGAACCTGTTGCTGCGACGGTTGATTCGTCTGCGGCTCCTGCGGAACCAGCTGCTGTCCCGGTGGATTCCGTGACCGAAAGTGCTGTCAAGGCCTTGGCTGCCGCCCCGAAGGATTCGGCTGTAGCGGACACTGTCAAGAAAGAGCCCGCAGTTGCCGTGACTGCGGATTCCGCCTCGACGCCTGTAGAGACTGCAAGTCCGGCGTCAATTGTCAAACGCTTGATTCTCGGTGTTTCCGGTGCTGTGACCTACAATAACTTGTACGACAGCAAATTGGGACTTGCCAACCTGGATGACGGTGCCGAAGGTTACACGGTCAAGACAACCGGCCAGGATGACCTTATGGGGAACTACTGGGGCATCGGTGCGAATCTTGGTCTGGGAATGCTGTACATGTTTACGGATATGTTCGGCGTCCATGCGGAACTTGACGCTGCCTATCGTGCAGGATCGGGCGAATCCGACGTGACGGTGACATTGACCTGGGATGATGAGGATAAGCCCAGGGAAAGGGCTTCCTTGGGAATAGAATATTCCCTGAAGCAAGTGAATTTGGACATCCCGGTCCTCTTTAGGGTGGCCCTTCCGAACGTATTGTATGTGGAAATGGGTCCGATGCTTTCTTTCTGCTTCTACTCGCATGAAAAGTCGGTCGTGACCGATGACGACACGAAGAATGTCTATAGGGGCGACAATGTATGTGACTTTGCCGAGTTCGATATGGCGTTCGGTTTAGGTGCGATGAGGCGTATCGGGACTAAATCCATCGAAGCGGGGCTCCGCTTTGTTATGGGAATGACCCGGTTGAGCGATGCGGACGACGCTCCGAAAACATGGCAAGGACAATTCAACATGACCTTCTGGTTCTTGTAATGGAGGGATGAAAAATGAAGAAGATTTTAAACTTCATAATGCTCGTTGCAGGAGTGCAATTGGTTTGGGCAGATTGCCTGGGAACAATTCATGTGAAGTTGCCGGATTCGTGGACATCGCGCTTTGTGTACTTTGCGAATACTGCTTACGGCATCCCGGCGTCAGCCCCCAAGAATGGTTCGGGCTACACTACCATAGATCTTGGCGAAATTATTAGTCCGCAGCCGCGTACGATGGACAAAGGCTTTGTCTTTACAAATAGCGCAAGTGTGGACTATCCCCCTCCGAAAGTGATTGATAGGGACGAATACAACGTTTCCAAGACCCGTAGCGATTTCTCGACATCGTTCATTACGTGCCCTGGTGATGGCGCCGAAAGTTACATCTTTGAAAACCCGAAGACCGCAGGCAAGACAGAAATTGCTAAGGCTCCTCCCGACGCCAAGTACATATACTTTATGCCCTCTCCCGAAGATGACGACTGGATGGCGGCTATCCCGATGGTTAGCTTGGATGGTGGCAAGACGGCCGTGAAAATGAAGGCCGATCCGAAGCGTTGCGGCTGGTTCTATTATGAATTTTGGGGCGAATCTGTTACGGATAGCGTCTTGTTCCTGCGCAGCGATAATCAGTCGCTCGATTTCGCTATCGGCTTGAATGGCTATGCCGAGAATAATACTCCCCAGCTGATACCCCTGCAAACCTATTTCGAAACGTTTACTCCATCGAATACGATATATTTTATTCCCGACGCCAACTATTGGCCGACAAGTGACAATGGGGGCATCTTTGATTCGGACCCTGGTGTAGAAGGAATCTGCTCGTTCCAGTTGGCCTCCATCATTTACGATACCGATGCCAGATTGCATCCGGCGTTCTCTTGTGACTACTATTCTTCTGCGGGCGCGATTAACGAAGGTTGCCAAAATGGCGTTCTTGGCCTTGGTGTCGATAAGGCTACGGCTATTGAGCGCGTGCAGAACTGTTTCGGTGTCCATACCGGAATTGTAGTCGATACCTTGGGCGCGGACAAGAAACCGCACCTCAATACAGCTGCGACCGGGAACGGCGTAAAGTGCTTTGGCACGGCGGCGCTCTTTGACATGTTGTTTACGCCTACTGCGGGTGTTAACGAAATGTCTTGCTACGACATGCCGTTTGACCGTGCCGAAAATGGCCGTTGGGAATTTGACTCCGACAAGTATACTAGCCCGGGAACGTCCATCAGGGGCGGGTTCTTCCCTGTGGAACTCACGGATGATGCTGCTATCCTTGCTGCAGACCCGACCCAGACTCCAATTTCGACGGCCCGCACAAAATATGCCGCGCAGGGCCCGGTGTACATGATCCCCTATATGCGTCAGATTGACCCGGCTCTCGGTGAAGAGGCTGCGCGCATGGACCTGGTCTGCAACAGCTCCTCTTGGACTGGCGGCCACAATTGCGAGGGCAAGTATGCCGGTGGTGGCGATTTAGCGGCCTGGTACCCGTCTACAGTTACCGGTTCTATATCCGATGATGTTTGGTGCTGGGGTGCCTATTGCAGCGGAGAAGCTCCGGAAGGTTGGCCCCTCTTTGTGACGGGAACGGGTATAATGACTGGTGGTGACGATCCTCGTTGGGGAACGGACAGTGAAGCCGATGCTACCCCTGCTACCAGGCGAAACCAGCATTTCTGTTTTGAATCCCATGCGAATTTCGTCTTCAAGCCGGGCCAGCGCTTCAGTATCCGCGGGGATGACGATATCTGGGTGTTCATCGACAATAAGCTGGCCGTGGATCTCGGCGGTACGCATTTGGCTGCTCCGGGCTACGTGAACCTCGACTTGTTTAGGGGTAAGAGCGGCGCTCTTGTGGAAGGTAAAACCTACGATATCGACGTATTTGCCTGTGACCGCCGCACTACGATGAGCGATATCAGTATCTGGACAAACATATATGTGACCCAGAAGACTGGTATTATCGATAAAATAACGAAGCAGGGAGCCAATGAAACTCATGAACTCTGTGTCATCAAGTCTGGCGATGGCGGGTGTGCGTCGGCTTCCGCGAAGCTGGATACTATCTGCAATCCTGTGCCCACATACACATTGTCCAGCACCAATGGCGATGTCGTGATGGACGAAGTCCCTGTGGGAAAGACTTCCAAGGGCTGTATCGACTTGAGCAATCCTTCTGCTCCGGTTATCAATAAGGACAAGTGTACGCTTCCTCCCGGCCGTTACGAGCTTGTTGCGGTAATCGAAGGCAAGGCCAAGAGGATTACGTTCAAGGTGAATGGCGATCTTGATATTGCGACGAGGGATGCGATAGCCATCGACTCGAACGGTACTGCGTTGCCGGGTAAGTATGCGTTCCAGCAGCTTGCCATGGGTGACGAATTCATTCCGCTCTTTATTTCGACTATTGCCGACCCGTGCCTGGGCGATGCGGCTTGTGCCGAGCCGCTTGAAATGGACGTTTCTAGCGCTCCGGGCCAGGCTTACACGCTTGAAGTTGATGCCGGCCTGACCGTTTATGCAATGAACTCTCTCGGTCAGCTCGAAGTGTTGCCTGCAGGCTCTATGAGGACTGTTGGTAGCAGTGGCGTTGATACGGTCTTTGTGACGGCGCCGCTTGCCGGCATGGCGACTTCCCAGACGGTATACCATGTTGGCGTTGCCGGGCGTACGAAGGTCGCTGTAACCTTCTTCGCTCCGATGATTACCTTCATGAAGGATGGCGTTACCACTTCGGAAGTTGCCGTTGGCGACAAAGCCTCGGAAGAACGTTGGGTAGGTGGCTATTACGACTTCTATCTTGCAGCCTTCAAGCCGAATAGCGATGGTACCATGAGCTTTTGCGAAACATGCTCCTTCCCGTTGGCGCTGGGCTCCAAAACATCGGCGAAATTGGAACTCCGAAACGATTCCATCGCTATCGTCAATGGACGTGCTGTGGTTACTATCCGATCCCAGAAGGAATACCGCTCGAATGACGATGCGTCCAAGCGCAATCCGGCGACACTCCAGATTGTGGGCGAAAATCCGAACTTGACTTCTGCGGTATACTCTCCGTTGTTCTTCAAGGAACCGCCGGAAGGATTTGATCCCAATAGCAGTTCGAGTTCCGCCGGTGGAAAGAATGGCTCTAGCAGTTCTGGAAGCAAGAATGGTTCCAGTGATTCTGGAAGCAGTAACGGCTCCAGCAGTAGCCAGGGTGGCGAAGATGATTCTGAGGAATTCGCTCCGCCAAGCTTCCATATAGAACTTACGGGACCGTTCTCCTTCACGATTGTGTTCGACAAGGGTAACCCGAATGTCAGGAAAACAAAGAAATATGCTGTGATGGACCTAATGGGTGGAATCGTTGAACAGGGCGAGGCCCGCTCGACGGAAACATCCGTACGCTTGCGCAATGCGGGTTCGTACATTGTCCGTGTGGGGCATGCGTCCCAGGTGGTCAATGTCAAGGCCGCTATCGACGACAAGTAAGTCCGGTAAAGTCAACGGACTAGAATGGCTATAAATGCAACCCCCGGCAAGGCTGGGGGTTGTGTTTTTTTTAGTGTATAGTGAGAGTTTTGTATTACAATATTCTTACGCTGTAGAACAAGTTGGTAAAATTTTGTTTGCGTGTCCTAACTTATTAGTAAAGTAATTATATTGTTGCAAAAAAGTTATATAAAAGAATTTTCCAATTACACCTCCAACAACAAGGGATTGTTTCAAGGCAATCCCTTGTTTCCTTATATAGAGGTCTGTATTAGTAGACGCGCCTTTCCATGAGGCGCTTCTCGAATTCGGAGCGGGGAAGGGGCATGTCGAAAACGAATCCCTGGACTGCCGGGCAGTTGATTCCCTTCGGCGATAACTTCCTTGTTCAGCTCCTGCATCAGGCTCACCATGTTTTTGAGGACAATCTTGTCTTGCTCGCTGTTGTTGCCCATGTTGTCGAGCAGCGACTTGTCGAGCTTGATGATGTTCGCGTCGATGTTGGTGAGCGCGTTCAGCGTCGAAGATCCCGTACCGAAATCGTCGATAGAAACGGAAATGCCCTTTTCGCGCAGCTTGTTCACGAAGTTCTGCATGGCGACGCTGTCTTCGAAATCGGACGCTTCGGTGAGCTCGATTTCGATGAACTTGCTGTCGATATTGTACTTCTTCATGATGGCAAGAATATCGTTCGCGAGGAACTTGTTCTTGAGATGCAACTTGGAGAAGTTGGAAGAAATACGGACAGGGTTGATGCCGCTGTCAATCCACTTGCGCAAATCGCTGCATACGTTCTCGAACACGTAAAAGTCTAGCTGGCAGATGGAGGCTTCCTTCTCGAGGATGGGGAGGAATTCCGCCGGCGGGGCGATGCGGTCGCCGAGGTTCCAGCGGACAAGCGCTTCGCCGCCGAAGAGTTCTCCGGAGTCTACACGAATCTTGGGCTGGTAGTACACGACAAACTCGTGCTTCTTGAAGGCTTCCTGGAATGTGGCGGAGACCTTCTTTTCGTGCATGCTGTTCTCGAGCATCTTGGGCGTGAAGTAGACGATGTCGGAACCGCCCGAATTCTTCGCGATGTTCAGGGCGATGGAACCGCCGTGCATGACTTCGCCCATGGCGTTGCTCGGCTTGATGGCGCAGATGCCCATGCGCGCCTGGACATTGAAATTGTGCAGCATGTTGCGCTGGCTGTACGAGACTTCGAGATTGGAGAACTTCTGGACGAAGGAGTCCACGTACTCGTTCAGCACTAGCGCGAAGAAGTTGTCACCGCCGAGACGGGCGATTTCGCCCTTGTCCTTGACGAAGGCCTGGGCGGTTTTAGCATACGTGATGATGCCCTGGTCGCCGGCAGAGCCGCCGAGGGTATCGTTGATGTACTTGTAGTTCTTCAGGTTGATGAAGATGCCCGTGTACTTGGAAAGCTTCTTGGCGAGCTTCAGGTTGAGTCCCTTCTGCATCAAGTCGCTCATGTTCGGGATTCCCGTCATGGAGTCGGTGATGCGCGCCTTGGTGACGAGCGCGGTAAGCAGGGAGCGTTCCAGCTGGCTGAAGATGTCCTGGGCGAGAACTTTGATGGCGAGGATTTCGTCTTCGGTGAACTTGTGGCCCTTTAGGGGGTTCGCCGAGAAATTGACGATGCCGTTGTCGCCGGTGCGGTTGGTCTCGATAAGGGCTGCTGTTCCGGAGCCTTCGGCGGCTTCGTAGATGGTCCAGTTCCCGTTCTGGGAATTCTTGTCGGAGGGGCTCATGACGCTTGCCTTGAGGAGGCCGATGTTGAGCGCCTTGGCCACGGGTACAATAGAAGAGGCGATGGCCTTGGCCATTTCGTCTGGGGACATAGCATTTCCTTGGAGACCGTTCCGGAACTCCCTATAGATACCATTAAAGAAAAGCATGTCCATAATTGCTTCTATCCTACATACACCAAATGTTGCGGCAAATTTAGAAAATTTTCCAGGATATTTAAAGGCTTGTTTTTATCTCGTTGATTATCATTGACTTACAATATGGGCGCCGCCTAGAGCCCGCTTAAGAAGAAAGCCTTGCGGGGCCCGCGGGGCGGCACGATTATTGGCGTTTTTTCTATCTTTTTGCCCGCATTTTATGAGGTAATCCCTATGGGTAATGAGGCAGGAAAGCCGAGTATCATTACGTCCTCGCTTGACTTCTTGGTCAACTGGGGCCGTACCAATTCCCTATGGCCGTTCCCTTATGGTACGGCATGCTGTGCAATCGAGTTCATGAGTACGGAAGTGGGCCGTTACGACCTTTCTCGTATCGGTTCGGAATATGTGCGCTTTACTCCGCGCCAGTCCGACGTGCTCCTGGTGGCCGGTACAATCACCTACAAGCAGGCCCCGATTTTGAAGCGCATCTACGAGCAGATGGCGGAACCCCGTTGGGTTATCGCGATGGGTGCCTGCGCCAGCAGCGGCGGTTTCTATGACTGCTACTGCACGGTTCCGGGTATCGACCACATCATCCCGGTGGATGTGTATATCGGCGGTTGTCCCTCGCGCCCCGAAGCCTTCTTCGACGCGATGTTCGACCTGCAGAAGAAGATCAAGGACGAGTCCTACATGAAGCAGCGCGCCGAACGCGTTAAGGAACAGATCGAGATGATCAAGGCGAAGACTGCCGAGGCCAAGGCCAACGCGAAGGCTTTCGCCCAGGAAAAGGTCGTCGACATCAAGGACTTCGTCGTGGAAAAAGAACAGAACCTTGTGAAAAAAGCCCAATTCTGGAAGGAGTAAGAAGAATGTCTGCAGAAAATATCTTCTCCACCCTGGAAGAAAAATTTGGCGCGAAGCGCGAGACTCTCGACAAGTGGGGCGTGACCGCCGTCGTAAGTGGCGCCTACCTGCGCAATGTGGTGCAGTTCCTCAAGGATAGCACCGAAGAGAAGTTCGACATGCTCGTGGATATCGCGGGCATCGACTACCTGACTTACCCGAATCACGAAGGACCTCGGTTTGCGGTCTCCTACGCTTTCAAGAGCATCAAGACCCCGGGCGCCCGCATCCGTCTGAAGGTGCTGGTCGGCGAGGACAGCCTCAAGGTCCCGACCATTAGCGACCTCTACGCGAATGCCAACTGGTACGAGCGTGAAGTCTACGACCAGTTCGGAATCGTGTTCGAAGGCCATCCGGACCTCCGCCGCCTGTTGAACCACGTCGAATTCGTGGGCCATCCGCTCCGCAAGGATTACCCTGCCCAGAAGCGCCAGTGGCTCTCTACCAACGACTACCTGCTCCCGGAACTCGAGAAGCGTCTCGAAACGCTGGGCTACAAGGTGATCCAGCGTTCCAAGGAAGTGGAACCGAACGATGACGAATTTCTCGAAGGGAGTGTCAAGGCATGATCGTACTAGATAAGAATGGCGAAAAGCTTAATCTGATGCCCCTGAACGTGGGCCCGAGCCACCCGGCTACGCACGGATGCTTGCGCTTCATGGCTGCGATGGATGGCGAAACCATCGTCGCGAGTGTCGAAGAAATCGGCTACCTGCATCGCGGGTTCGAGAAGATGGTGGAACGCGGCACCTGGCAGCAGGTAGTTCCGTATACCGACCGTCTCAACTACTGCTCGGCTATCATGAACAATATCGCCTACTGCCGCGCGGTGGAGACGATGTTCGGAATTGAACTGCCGGAACGCACGAAGGTGCTCCGCGTGATTGTGAACGAACTCAGCCGTATCAACGACCATTTTGTGTGCGTTGCGGCAGCCTTCCAGGATTTGGGCGGTACGACTCCGTTCATGTACGCGTTCAACCCGCGTGAAGAAATCATGTGCATCTGGGAAAAGCTCACGGGTGCGCGCCTTACCAACAGCTTCGCCCGCATTGGCGGCCTGTACCGCGACAGCTACGAAGGATTTGAAAGCGATGTGCTTGCAGCGCTCGATTCTACCGAGAAGGCCTTGAAGGACCTTCACGCCTGCTTGGACCGTAACCGCATCTTCCTCGACCGTACCGTGGGCATCGGCAAGATTAGCGCCGAGAAGGCCATCAGCTACGGCTGGACGGGCCCGTGCCTCCGCGCTTGCGGTGTCGCATCCGACCTGCGCAAGGACGAACCTTACTACGATTACGAGACTTACGACTGGGAAGTCGTGGTCGGTACGCAGGGTGACTGCAACGACCGCCTCCAGGTGCGCCTCGCCGAAATCGAGGAATCCGTGAAGATCGTGCGCCAGGCCCTGAAGCGTCTCGCTCCGGGCCCGGTCGACATAGTCGATCCACGCATCCGCGTGCCGGCGCACAAGCTCGCCTACCAGGATATGGAAGGCCTCATCGGGCGTTTCAAGAGCGTCTACGAAGGCATCCGCGTTCCCGAAGGGGAATACTACAGCGGTAGCGAGTGCGCAAACGGCGAACTCGGCTTTACCATCATTAGCGACGGCAGTGGCCATCCGTACCGCATCAAGGTGCGTCCGCCCTGCCTCACGCAGTTCGCCGCATTCCACGACCTCGTGGAAGGGGGCCAGCTGGCAGACTCGATGGCCGTACTTTCGGGCCTTAACATCATTGCTGGAGAACTTGACCGATGAGAGAACATATTCAAGGTGCAGTCCAGTTCGTTTCGAACAACCATTTGAAGTTTGACGGTCCCGCAGAACCCATCGCGGCCCTGCCGGATCCGGCGGAAACCTTCGGTCATGTGAACAAGGAAGTTCCGCAGCCGCCTACCAAGGAAGTGCTTGCGAAGCTCGACACTCCCGAAATCAAGGAACGCTGTGCCGACTTGCTCAGCCGCTATCCCGAAGGCCAGGGAGCGCTTCTCGAAGTGCTCTGGCTCGTGCAGGGCGTGTTCGGCTGGGTGCCGCGCGAAGGCATCCGCTGGGCGGCCAGGGTTTGCGGTTGCGCGCCCGCCCATGCGCTCGGTGTCGCGACTTTCTACACCATGTACAACCATGCTCCCAAGGGCAAGTTCCTGCTGCAGTTCTGCCGCAACATCAGCTGCACCATCAAGGGCGCCCCGAGCATTATCGCCTACGTCGAGAAGTGCCTCGACATCAAGACGGGCTGCACGACTCCGGATGGTCTCTTTACGCTGTTGCAGGTGGAATGCCTGGGCAGTTGCGGCAACGGCCCGATGATGCTTGTGAACGACGACTTCGCGACCGATGTCGAGAACGACAAGCTCGTGATGAAGCCGGGTACGACTCTCACCAAGGAAAGCGTCGACCGCATCCTCAAGTGGTGCTATGCCCACGAGAAGGACATGCCGAAGCACGATGTCCTCGGCGGTACCGTGAAGGGCCACTGCGGACATCCGGGCGCTCCGGGTGCTACCGCCAAGCCGCAGGTCGCCGACTACGCTCCGCCTTCTCCGGTGCTGAACGTGAAGGCCGAAGCCGACGAGACGGGTGCCACCCTCACATGGAAGGGCGCTCCCGAATTCACGAAGATCGTGGTGGAAAAGAAGAACGGCTCCAAGTGGGAAGTCGTTGGCGAACCCGGCGTGAAGGACAAGGCGTTTGTGGACGCCAGCGGCAAGGTCGGCGACGTGTACCGCATGATTGCCACTTCCGGTGAACGTACGGCCAAGCCTTCCAAGGAAGCCGTTACCACCCAGAAGCCGGCTCCGGTCGAGGAGGGCAAGTAATTATGGCAGAAGTAGTAAAAGTTTGTACGCAGAACTTTGGCAAGGGTGCCCAGGACATTGAAGTCTACAAGAAACTGGGTGGCTATGCGAATATTTCCGAACGCCTGTTCGAGATGAGCCAGTTCGAGCTCATCGACTACGTGCAGCGTTCTAACCTCCGTGGCCGCGGCGGTGCAGGCTTCCCGACCGGTATGAAGTGGAGCTTCGTGCCCCGCAATTCCGGCAAGCCCGTCTACATCGTCGTGAACGCCGACGAAGGCGAAGGCGGTACGTTCAAGGATCACTTCCTGATGATGGAAGATCCGCACCGCCTTATCGAAGGCCTGATTATCGCCGCCTGGGCGCTCGGTTCCCGTGCCGCCTACATTTACGTGCGCGGCGAGTTCCTGCCCTGCATCGAGAGCCTCAACAAGGCCTTGAACCAGGCGTACGCCGCCGGTTACCTCGGCGAGAACATCATGGGCACCAAGTTCTGTTTCGACATCTTCGTGCATCGTGGTGCAGGTGCCTACATTTGCGGTGAAGAAACTGCTTTGATTAACTCGCTCGAAGGCCAGAAGGGCCAGCCGCGACTCAAGCCGCCTTTCCCGGCGGTGAGCGGCGCCTGGAAGTCCCCGACCTGCGTGAACAACGTCGAGACCATCATGAGCCTCCCGTGGATTTTGCAACACGACCCGAGCGAATACGCCAAGATGGGTACGCCCCGTGCCGGCGGTACGAAGGTGTTCTGCATCAGTGGCGACGTGAAGAATCCGGGCGTGTACGAGGCTCCTCTCGGCACTCCGATGATGACGATGATCAACGAATATGCCGGTGGCGTCGTGGGCGGCAAGCTCAAGGCCGTGCTGCCGGGCGGTTCCTCTTGCGCTCCGCTGACTGCAGAAGAAGCTGCAGTCGCGACGATGGACTACGAATGCCTCGCCTCGATGAAGACGATGTTCGGTTCGGGCGCCATGATCATTATCAACGATACGCACAACATGGTGGACCTGCTGAATTGCCTCGGCAACTTCTACAGCCACGAATCCTGCGGTCAGTGCACTCCGTGCCGTGAAGGTACGGGCCTGTTGCACCGCATTTTGAATCTGATCGTCGATGGCAAGGGCCACGACGGTGACGTGGAACTGATGCAGAGCCTCTGCGGCGGCTTTGGCGGCGTGACGATTTGCCCGCTGTCCATTTCGCTCGGCGGTCCGGTCGGCAGCTACACGGCGAAGTTCCGCGCGGACTTCGATGAATATATCGCGAAGAATCCCGACCACGCCAAGCCGCGTGTTCAAGAAAACTATCGTCCTGGAATTTTCTGGTAATAATATGAGTAACTACTACAACATGCCGAAACTCCCGACCGAGAACAGCCCGAAGGTGGAAATCTTCGTGGACGACAAGCCGGTGATGGTTCCTGGCGATACGAACCTCCTCGAAGCCCTCAAGGCTGTCGGGATTGAAACTCCCCACGTATGTTACCATCCTTACCTTCCGGTATCGGGTAACTGCCGCCAGTGTCTGGTGGAACAGGAAGGCCCGCGTGGCCGCATGCTCGTGATTGCATGCTATACGCCGGTCGCCCCGGGAATGAAAATCTACACGCCGGCTTCCAGCGCCCGCGTGAAAAACGCACGCAAGGCTACCCAGGAATTCATGCTGGTGAACCACCCGCTCGATTGCCCCATCTGCGACAAGGCCGGTGAATGCACCCTGCAGGAAAACTACATGGAAGCGGGCCAGAACGAATCTCGCATGCGCCCCGAATACGGCAAGAACTACCACGGCAATCCGGCCCATCAGTTTATCGATGCGAAGGGTCAGCTCCGTGGCGGTAAGCATGTGGACTTGGGTCCCCGCGTGTTGCTCGACGAAGAACGCTGCGTGCAGTGCGACCGTTGCGTGCGCTTTATGCGCAGCATCGCGAAGGACGAACAGCTGCAGCTCGCCGGCCGTGCCGACCATACCTACATCACCACGTTCCCGGGCGAAAAGCTTGACCACGAATACGACCTGTGCGTCACCGACGTGTGCCCCGTGGGCGCCATGACGGCAAAGTACTTCCGCTTCCAGAAGCGTGTATGGCTCCTTTCTCACACGCCGACGATTTCGATGGACGATTCCCTCGGCGCGAACATCTGGCTCGACCATGCCGATGGCCACATCTACCGCGTGATGCCGCGCTGCAATCCCGAAGTGAACCGCAGCTGGCTCTCTAACACGAGCCGTCTCGCGTTCCAGAACTTCGACAAGAACCGCTTGCCTGCGATGGATGTCCACAAGGTGACTCTTGGCAAGGGCAAGGTCGCTCTCGTGGCCGGTGGTTCCTGCACGATGGAAGATCTCGCCGCGCTCCGCATGTTCAAGGAATCCCTCGGTGACCGTGCGGAACTCTTTGGCGGCTCGCTTTTGAAGGTGGGCAAGCCCGACGGTATCGCGATGAGCGGTGACCCGGTGGCGAACCGCGCCGGCATGAAGCTCATGGGCTATGCCGATGTTTCCGAATTCATGAAGCGCGCCTCTGAATTTGAGTCCCTGATTACCGTGAACGCGAACCTCTTCGGTGAAGATTCCGCGGCGGCGAAGGTGCTCGAGAAGATTAACACCCGCATTGCTCTCTCGGCGTTCGACGACGAGACTGTCAAGGAAGCGACCATCGCCATCGGCGTGCGCCACTGGAGCGAAGTCCAGGGCACGATGGTGAACAGCCTGAACATCTTGCAGAAGTTGAATGCCTGCCCGGTTTGCCCCGACGAAAATCTCTGGGCTCCGTATGCGGTTCTTTCGCACATGGCTGGCACGAAGTTCGAAACTGCAGCCGAGGCGTTCAAGAAGGTGGGCGAGTACGTCCCTGCACTTGCGGGCCTTACTTACGACGCTATCAAGAGTACCGGCAAGCTCCTCGAAGGAGGTGAAGCATAATGGATATTATCGAATCCAAAACCTGGATTGAATGGGTCATCACGATCGCGAAGTTCGCCTTCTGCTTCGTGCCGGTCCTTTACATCCTTCTGTTGATTCCCATGGAACGCCGTGGCGCAGGGTTCATGCAGGACCGTCAGGGCCCGAACCGTTCCTACATCAAGATTCCTTATTTCGGCAAGATCCGCCTGTTCGGTTACGTGCAGAACATGTGCGACGGTACCAAGCTGTTCTTCAAGGAACAGTTCGCTCCGTCTGGCGTGAACAGGATTTTATTCCGCGTGGCGCCGGCCATCCCGTTCGCTATCGTGTTCCTCTCTCCCTGCGTTATCCCGTGGTTCGGCCCGATGGTGTTCGAATGGGGTGACCAGACGATCCGTATCGCGGGCTCCATCGTCGATTCCGACGTGGGCGTGCTCCTGCTGTTCGGCTTCAGCTCGCTTTCCGCTTTCGGTGCGGTGCTCGCCGGTTGGGCTTCCAAGTCCAAGTACAGTTTCCTCGGCGCGCTCCGTACGAGCTCGATGACCATCAGCTACGAAGTCTGTCTCGGTCTTTCGATGATGGGCCTCCTCGTGCTGGTCGGTTCCTTCAACTTGACGGACATCGTGAGCTGGCAGGAACACCACGTGTGGGGCATTGTCGCCCAGCCGGTGGCGTTCTTCTGCTTCCTTATCGCGGCTATCGCCGAAACTGGCCGTGCCCCGTTCGACGTGGCCGAAGGTGAACCCGAACTCGTCGCCGGTTACCATACCGAATATGGCGCTATGCAGTTCGGCTTGTTCTACATGGGTGAATACTCCCACATCTGCATCAACAGTTTCCTGATTGCGACGCTCTTCTTGGGCGGCTACGCGGTCCCGTTCGTGACGACCGAGACGATGCAGGCCCACATGGGCGGCTCGCTCGCCATTCTGTGCGGCGTCCTCGCGTTCCTCGGGCTTGCTTTCTTGCACATGATTTACCGCTATTCCAGAAAGCTCAAGGCGACGAACCTTACGAACCGCTTCGAGATTCTCCGCGAATACAAGCTCTACAAGATTGTGGCCTGGATTGCTGTCGTGGTGTTCATCGCCCTCGGCGTGAGCTCCTGGTTCTACTACAATCCTGCTAACTTCGTGGTGAACGGCGTTGCCGTGGGTAGCCTCGCGACGGCTCTCGGTACGGCGCTCATCCACCTCCTGGTACTTGTGGTCAAGAGCGTGTTCTTCTGCTGGGTGTGGATTTGGGTCCGCTGGACTCTCCCGCGCTTCCGCTACGACCACGTGATGCACCTCGGCTGGAAGATTATCTTGAACATTGCCCTTTTGAACCTCGTGGTGACTGCGGTCATCGCAAAACTCTTGGGGGGTAACTAATGCGCGTTATTAAACAGAAACCCATGAACTGGGTTGAACGCCTCTACGTTTTCGAAGCTCTCCGCGGCCTTTTCACGACGCTCAAGCATGCTGCCCGCGGCTTGTTCCGTTACGAGACTTTGCCCGCGATTTCGTACCCGGAAGGTCAGCCGGAAGTTCGCGATACCTACCGCGCCAGGCACCGCCTGATGAAGCGCCCGGACGGAACGCCTCGCTGTGTCGCTTGCGGCATGTGCGCTGCGGCCTGCCCGGCCCACTGCATCTTTATCGAGGCTACAGCCAGCGATGACCCGCGCATCGAAAAGAAGGTGAAGCGTTTCGATATCGACCACCTGACCTGCGTGTTCTGCGGCCTTTGCGTCGAAGCCTGCCCGGTGGACGCTCTCCGCATGGATACAAAGAAGATTTCCTTTATGCACCGCACCCGCGAAGATTTCGTCGCCCATCTGGAAGACCTCATCGACTGGGATCCGAAGGATTACCCGGAAGACGAACAGAGCCAGGTGGCTCCGGGCGGCAAGAAGAATGCCGAGGCCCTCGAGGTCTGGGGAATGGAGGTTAAATAATGCTAGCTCTCATCTACTTTATCATCCTCGCGGTTATCGCCCTCGGTGCGGCGGTCTGCGTGTTCCTGAGCCGCCACCCGCTTTACGGTGCGCTCTCGTTGGTGACTTCGATGGTCGCTCTCGCCGGCATTTACGGCCTTATCGGGAGCCCGTTCCTCGGAGTCGTGCAGATCATGGTTTACGCCGGCGCCATCATGATGCTCGTGACGTTCGTAATCATGGTGCTTAACGGTGCCCGCGATTCCAAGACGCCGATGTTCGACAAGGTTTCGCTGTTCGTGATTCCCGCGGTGCTCGCGCTTGCCGGGCTCGTGGGTTTTGCGCTGGTGCGTGCCCCGCTCGCCTTCGACGCTACGGCTCTCCGCGGTTCCGTGGCCCTCACGTCGCGTACGCTGTTCGATGTCGCCCAGACGGGCCCGGGTTACTTCGTGCTGTTCGAAGTCCTCGGCTTGCTGCTGCTTTCTGCGATGGTTGCCGCCGTGCTCCTTGCCAAGAAGCGCCTCGGCTCCGTTGATACCGAAAATACGGAGGAATCTCACTAATGGAACTCCAACCGATTTACATCCAGATTCTCGCGCTCGCGATTTTCGCCCTCGGTCTCATGACGGCGATTTCGCGCCGCAACCTGTTCTTCGTGCTCATGGGTGTTGAACTTGCCCTGAACGCGGTGAACCTCTCTTTCATCGGTTTCGCGAAGACCTTGCCCGCCGACATGAGTGTCGCAGGCCAGATCGTCCCGCTGTTCTCCATCGCGGTCGCCGCCGCCGAGGCGTGCGTCGGTTTCGCGATGCTCATCCTGCTGTTCCGCAAGAAGGAAAGCGTGGATTCCGATAACTATTCGAATATGAAGGGGTAACCAATGACACAATTACCGCTTTGGCTCATTCCTCTGTTCCCGCTTGTCGCTACCATCCTCCTGGGAACAATCGCTGTCATTTCGTCGGGTAGCAAGAAGGGCCCTGCCGAGGGGATTGTTGGCGCTCTCGCCGTCCTCTTCCCGGCGCTCTCCTTCGCGGTGGTCGCGGTGCTCGCGTTCGGCATGCCCGAAGCCGGCATCCGCGAGACTCTCTGCAACTGGATCGATATCCCGCTGTTCAAGGCCGATATCGGATTCATGTTCGACGGTCTTTCCCGCATCATGCTCCTGTTCGTGACGGGCATCGGCACTCTCATTGCGCTGTACTCTACCGGCTATATGCACGGCGACCGCGGCTTTGCCCGCTTCTTCGCCTACATCAACCTGTTCCTGTTCAGCATGATCGTGCTCGTGCTTTCGGACAATCTCCTCCTTACGTTCCTCGGTTGGGAAGGCGTGGGCCTCTGCTCTTACCTCCTCATCGGTTTCTGGAACAAGGACCTCTCCAACTGCAAGGCTGCGAACAAGGCATTCATCGTGAACCGCGTGGGCGATATCGGATTCCTGCTCGGTATGCTCTGCCTCGTGACGGTCGGCGGTTCGGGTATATTGAACTACGATGCTCTCTCGGCGTTCATCCAGATGATTTTGACTGGCGGCCATGTGGAGATTGTGCTCCCGGTGCTTTCTCTGACCGGACTCCTGTTCTTCTTCGGTTGCACGGGTAAGTCGGCACAGATTCCTCTCCTTACTTGGCTCCCCGACGCCATGGCGGGTCCGACTCCCGTGTCGGCCCTTATCCATGCCGCTACCATGGTGACTTCCGGCGTTTACCTGCTCGCCCGTATGGGTAGCATGTTCGCCCTGCTCCCGGTGGTCCTCGACATCATTACCGTCATCGGCATGCTTACGGCATTCTGGGCGGCGATGGCTGGACTTTTCCAGAACGATATCAAGAAGGTGCTTGCCTACTCGACGATTTCCCAGCTGGGCTACATGTTCATGGCTGCGGGCGTCTGCGCGTTCGACGCATCCATCTTCCACGTGTTTACGCACGCCTTCTTCAAGGCGGCCCTCTTCCTTGGCGCCGGTGCCGTAATCCACTCGCTTGCGGGCGAACAGGATATGCGCAAGATGGGCGGCCTTATCAAGAAGACTCCCGTGACGGCCTGCGTGATGATCTTTGCGTTCTTCGCGATTATCGGATTCCCGGGTTTTGCGGGCTTCTGGTCCAAGGACCTGATTCTCGAACGCCTGTTCGTGAGCGGCCCAATGGGCCCGACGTTCTATGTGATTGGCCTCTTTACTGCCATCATCACGGCGGTGTACATGGGTCGCCTGATTATCCTTACGTTCTTCGGTGAATACCGCGGTTCCAAGGAAAGCGAGGAACACATCCACGAGGCTCCGGCCAGCATGCTCCTCCCGATGGTGGTGCTCGCTTTCGGTGCCGTGTTCGCGGGTTACCTCTGGGCCGAATCCATCGGCGTCACGTTCTTCAGCGATACGCTTGCCCCGGTGGTCGGTTCCGCCCAGGCTTACGCTGCAACGCTGCATCCGCACGCACATGTGAACCCGATGATTTTCGCCGGCCTCGGCACCCTCGCGGCGCTGCTCGGTATGTTCATCGCCTACAAGGTTTACGGTTCCGCTCGCGTGCCTGCCGCCAAGGGCAGTTCCGCTCCGGAAGGCCGCAAGGCTACCTGGACGTTCTTCTTTGACTATGTCCACAAGTACGTGGGAATTATCCCGGTGCAGGTGCTTGCCTGGATTTGCGATGTTGTCGTAGACAAGATTTTGCAGGCGGCACAGTGGACCATCGGCGCGATTGCCACGATTCTGGGTGATGGCGCTACGGTCGTGCAGGTGCGCAAGGTTCGCTTGCAGGTTGCGTTTAGCATCGCGGGCGTCGTTGCCCTGGTTGCTGTTGTTCTTTTGACTGGAGGGTTGATCTAATGCTGTTGCATCTCCTCGTATTGGCCCCGTTCGTTGCCGCGATCCTTATGGCGGCAACCTCCAAGGAAGACCCGAAGTCTTCTTCGCGCCTTGCCTTCATTTTCGGCCTTGCCTTCGTGGTGCTTTCGGTGATGCTCATCGCCGCGGGCAACAAGGCTACCGACCCGATCGAATGGTTCCGCATTCCCGGTTGCAAGGGCCCGGTCTATTACTACCTGTATAGCCATGGTCTGGGCGCCTGGATGGTGTTTCTTTCTACGGCTCTCTCGCTGGTCGCCCTTGTGTCGGCCCGCGTGACCGCTTGCAAGAACTACCGCAACTTCGCCATCGGGATTTTCTCCCTGATGGGTGCGATGAACGGTACGTTCCTCGCTGCCGACGCCGTGTTGTTCTTCTTCTTCTTCGAGGCGATGGTGATTCCCGCCGCGATTCTGATTGCTTCGTACGGCGGCAAGGAAAGCTCCAAGGCCGCGATGACATTCGCAATCTACACGCTGGTCGGTTCCGCCCCGATGATGGTCGCGCTCTGGTACTTGCTGACCAAGGCTGACAACTCCCTGCTGCTTTCGCTCGCGGTGGCGCTGCAGTCGCTCCCGGCCGGTGCACAGACGGCAATTCTTGCCAGTTTCTTGCTTGCCTTCCTCGTGAAGACTCCGGTGTTCCCGTTCCACGGCTGGCAGGCGATTACTTACGCCGAGGCTCCGGCTCCGCTTTCGGCCATCCTTACGGGTGCCATGAGCAAGGCGGGCGTGTTCGGCTTTATCGCATGGATCCTCCCGATTTTCCCGCTCAACATGAGCATTGTTTCGACGATGATGTGGCTTGGCCTCGCGACGGCCGTTTACGGCGCCCTGATGGCGCTGCGTGCCACTGACGGCAAGAAGCTTCTCGCCTTCAGCTCCATGAGCCACTTGGGAATTGCGGTCGCTGGCGTGTTCAGCCTTTCCGAGGCGATGCTCCCGGCGGTGCTCGTGCTTCTCGTTGCCCATGGCCTTTGCGCCGGTGCCCAGTTCTTCTTGATGGGTATTGCCGAACGCATGGCGGGCACTCGCGAGCTCGACAAGCTTGGCGGACTCTCTGGCAACAGCCCCGTCTTCAGTACGCTCTTTGGCGCCCTCGGCGTGATGTCTCTCGCCGTTCCGGGAACTGCCGGGTTCGTCGGGGAATTCACGGTACTCCTCTCCCTGTGGGACATGGGCCCGTTCGCGGCACTCGTCATGGGCTTCTCCATGATTCTTTCCGCCGCCTACATGCTCCGCTTTATCCAGAAGGTCATCTTTGGCAAGGCTTCGGGCAGCTACGATAACGGCCCGCGCACTTCCGGCCTGGAAGGTGCCTCTATCGGCATCATGGCCGTTCTCCTGCTGGTGTTCGGTTTCCATCCGGCCTTCGTGACCGATTCGCTCCACCTCTTTGACGAAGAGACGGTGGAACAGATGAACGATGCTGGCAAGGCCGCCGATGGCGAAGAAGCCGCGGAAACGGATGAAGATGCCGACGAGGATGAACTCCCGCAGGCGATGACTCCGGACGAAATTGCACAGCTCGACTCTTCGCTCAAGGCGAACGGCTTTACCGACGAGGAACGCAAGTCCCTGATTACGCAGGTCGTTGGCGCCGAAGCCGCGCTTGCGCTTGAAAGCAGGGTGCAGGCGGGTCTCGATGCGGAAGCCTCGGATGATGCGAAAACAAATGATGAAGCTCTGAACAAGGAGGCTTCCAATGACTAATTTCATTAACCTCTTGCCGATTGCGGTTGTTGCCCTTGGCGCCCTCGTGACGCTCGCTTCCGAACCGTTCATCAGGGACGAGAACAAGCACAAGATTCTCCCGTGGGTCGCTTCGCTGTTCGTTGTCGCTGCTATGGCCGCCTTCGCGCTTGTCAATACGGATACGATTTTCAACTTGTTCGCGATGGATCCGATTCGTCGCCTGCTCGGCATTGCCGTGCTGTTCTGCACGTTCCTCGGTATTTCCGGATTGCAGTGGACGCTTGGTCACGAGAAGTTCAAGGGTGGCGAATCCTACGGGCTCATGCTCCTTGCCGCTTGCGGTGCGCTTTTCATGACGCAGGCCATCGACTTCCTTTCGCTCTTCCTGGGCATGGAACTCGCTAGCTTCCCGGTGTATGCCCTTGTGGGTATCCGCCGCCATCAAGAAAATGCGGGCGAAGGCGTGTTCAAGTACTTTGTCTCGGGCTCCATCTTTAGCGCCCTCTTCCTGTACGGTGTCGCCATGATTTACGGTGCGACGGGTTCTACCTCGTTCTTTGCGCCGATTCTCGAAGGCCGTGGCGCCATTTACGGCGTGGGCATTCTGTTCGTGATTTTCGGCCTCCTGTTCAAGGCGGGTGCCGCTCCGTTCCACTTCTGGGTCGCCGATGTCTACACCGGTGCCTCTGTCGCCGTGACGGGATTCATGGCCGCGGTCGTGAAGGTCGGTGCTCTTGCCGCCCTCGGTTCCGTGTGGCTCGGCATGCTCGTCGCGAAGGCTGCTTCTGCTCCGGCATGGAACTTGTCCGAACCGGTGACGGTTGCAAGCCAGTCCAAGGCGCTTTACCTGGTGGTCGTGATTGTCGCTTTGCTCTCGATGGTTATCGGTGCTTTCAGCGGCCTTGCGCAGAAGTCCATCCGCCGCATCTTGGCGTTCTCCGCCGTGATGAACGCGGGCTTCCTCGCCGTGGCCTTCCTGCTTCCGAACTATGCGGGTGAAGGTTCCGTGCAGCTCGGCCCCATGGCCTACTTCCTCGTGACCTACGCTATCGGCAGTGCTGGCGCCCTCACGGGCATCGCCTTCCTGGCCGGTCGCGATGACCAGTTCGAAAATCTTGACGACCTCCGTGGCCGTGGCCGCAAGCGCCCGTTTGTCGCGCTTGGCGTTGTCGTGTGCCTTGCAAGCCTTGCGGGCCTTCCGCCTGCGGCCGGATTCCTCGCGAAGTTCGTGCTCTTTACGGGTGCTTTCTCTGCCGGGCTTGGCTGGCTTGCTGCTGCCGGTTTCGCGCTCTCGCTCGTTGCCGCGGTCTACTACCTGCGTATCGCCTACGTGCTGTTCGTGAAGGCTCCGGAAGAATCGGAATGCAAGTGCTGCTGCTCCAGCGCTCCGTTCAGCTACTTGCTGAAGTTCGCTGTTGCGGTTGCCGCCATTGCGCTTGTCGCGGTGAGCGTCGTTCCGGGCGTCGCGCTCTTGTAATCTGACGCATTTCGCGTCAAGGAAACTGGATGAACGATAGAAGCTTGTTCCAATTCCTGCAATTCTCCCTAGGGGACCGCGAAGAATTCGATGCGGTTTTCTCGGAGAAGGATTGGAACGAGCTTCATCGTATTTCTACACGACAGTCTCTCCTCGGCATTGTCTTTTCGGGAATATCGCGCCTGCCTGCGCAGTCGCGCCCGCCCAGGCTGCTTTTGCTCAAGTGGTCGTTCCAGGCCGAATCCCTCAAGGGTATGAACGAACTGCAGAACTCCGAGGCGGCGCGCCTTACGGAGCTGTTCCGCTCGCGGGGCCGCCGGACTGCCGTGTTGAAGGGGCAGGCCAACGCCCGGCTCTATCCGGATCCGTTCATAAGGCAGCCGGGCGATATCGACCTGTGGGTCGATGGCGGCCGCGCGAGCGTCGAGTCGCTTTTGCAGGAGATGAACCTCCTTGGCGAGCCGTCTATTTCCAAGCATCACCTTGAACTCGCGAAAAAGGGAAGCAAGGTCCCGGTCGAAGTCCATTTCAAGCCCGCGGCGGGGCTCCGTCGCCCGCGTACGAACCGCGCGTTGATGAAGTTCCTGGACGAGCAAATCCTGAAATCGGAAATGGTCCCGGAGGGTTTCTACGCCCCGCCTCTCAAGTTTGCGCTCGTGATGCAGTTGGCACATATCTACCAGCACTTTCTCGGTAGCGGCATAGGCCTTAGGCAGCTGGTGGATTACAGCCGGTTGCTCCGCGCCGCGACTCCCGAGGAACGTGCCGAAGTTTCGGGCATGCTAAAAAGGGTCGGCCTGCACCGCATAGGTGCGGCGGTCATGTGGACGATGCGCGAAGTTTTTGATGTTGACGAAGGCCTGCTGCTCTGCAAGCCCGACGCTAAGCGCGGCCATGTATTGCTCCGTGAGGTGATGGAAGGCGGGAACTTCGGGAACTTCGCCGAAAAGTACCAGCACTCCGTCTTTGTGAGGTGGCTCAAGGATCGCGTGAATGCAATGCGCCACTTGCGTTTTGACCCGTGCGAGGTGCTGTGGGCCGAATTCAAGTACTGGAAGGCGACCATCGGGCTTGTCCCCAAGAGGATTCGCACGGGCAAGCTCGGGCTCGGCGGACGGTAGAATTCTTATATTTCGCAAAAAAGAAAGGAATTTTTTATGGACAAGGTTTATCGCTCCGGAATCGGTTTTGACGTTCACAAGTTGGT
>CADBLC010000010.1:0-16446 GCA_902795385.1 Fibrobacter succinogenes
TCGCTCGACTTGCATGTATAAGACACGCCACCAGCGTTCGTTCTGAGCCAGGATCAAACTCTTCATTGATTTTTTATAGTCTGTCCTGTTTTCCGTAAATTTGACTTCCAAGAAATTTTCTTGGGCCGTCACTAAGCACATCTCCGATTCCTTCAAGCTGCCCGGCGGCCTCTCTGGGCCTCCGTCCTCTTCCGTTCGGGCGTTGTCGCCGTCCCGTTCGAGGGTGAGGCCAATTATAGAATTTTCAGCGCAAATGTCAAGGGCTTTTGCAAAAAAATTTCATTTTTTTTCATTTTTTTTGAATTAGCCAGCTTAATTCCACATTTTCGCCACTTTATCAACATACTATCAACTACGAGAATGTCGAAAACAGCGCAAAAAAAGCCATTCACTATTCGGAACGCGTACGTCCGAGGGCCAAAATCGCTGCGTTGACCGCAAAAGCGAGCACCATCAAGATGTCGCCGGTGTGCGCGCCCAGCGAACCGGGCAACGCGGGGCATAATTTACCTGCAAGCGCCAGGATGCCGCCCGCAACAATGGCCGCCGCCACAAACTTAGGCTTGGCCCTGAGCCCGAGAAGTCCCCATAATATAGGTACGGTGAACGCGCCCGCATAAACGGCAAGCGCCAAAAGCAACGTGCCAATGATATCGGTAAATACAAGCGCCAGCAAAAGCGCCACGATTCCGTTCAACAAGATTGTGATACGGATGCCGCCAAGCCTGCGGCCTGCATTCGCGCCGTTTGCACCATTCACATCAACTTCCGAATCCTGCTTACGAAACATTCCATACAAAATAACGGAGCTGCTGAGAAGCGTGGTATCGGCACTGCTAAGCACAACGCTCAGCAACGCAAGCGCCACAAGCGGAATCAACGCCGAAGGCAATACTTTGTCTGCAATAGCCGTAATATGCGCACCCTGCACGTTTTCAAGACTCACGCCGTACACCGCCAAAAAGCCTATTACAAAAGCAACGGGCACAAGGGTTGCTGCCGCCATGCCAATCGCTTTCCTGGCCGTAGCCACGTCCTTCGCACAGAACATGCGGCTAAAGATGTCGGGGCCCGCCGTGTACGTAGTGCCATACGTGAGCACCAGCAAGAACAAGTCAAACGGCGTAAAGTTCGTGTTGAACGGGAACTCGGGAGCACCCTGCAAAATCGTAGACAGCGAAGATGCGCCCGGGCCCGCGAACAGCGCGAATCCCGCCACAGTCAATAGCCCAACGATAATCAGACAGGCCTGCAAAAAGTCCGTGCGCAAAATAGAATGCTGCCCGCCAGCGAGCGTGTAGCCCGTAAATACTGCCGCCGAGACAAGCGCTGCCTGCGTGTACCCGAGCGGTGCGAACGTCATCAAGAGCTTTGCGGCCGCGATAATCTGTGCGGCGACAATGCCGGTCCACGCGACCGGTATCACCAAGGATGCCACCAGTCGCGGGCCCCTGCCGTACAGGTTCTCGACAAGATCCGGCAACGTGTATTTACCATGGTTGTACGCACGGCGCGCAAACGGAATCAATGCGACAAGCCCGAGCGCGCCTACAAGCATGAACCAGGTGGCGGCCCCGCCGAGCCTGGCACCGCTATCGACGGCGCCAATCACGGCCGACCCGCCAAGGATTGTCGCCACCAAGCTCCCCGCCACCGCCTTGGCCGACGCGCCCTTGCGCGCTACGAAGAAATCAGGAATGTCCTTGACGCTTTTGGCGCTACGGACCGCTATTACCACCAAGAAAACGAGATAGACTATTAAGGCAATATTCATTTAGCGTAACCGGAAGGCAACGCAGGCGATATCCACGGCACGGGGCAAGCTCATTTCGCGACTCATGCCCTGTGGCAAGTTGCGGAAGCCTACATTGCGGATTGAATCACATAGTTTTTGTGCCACCGCGGCAACAGATTCGCCGGCAACTCCCGCTTCGCCTTCCGAATTGCTCGCCGCGTTCTGCAACATGTTCAGCATCATGAACCCGGCACCCAGGCGCTGCTGCTTGTCGACAAGCGTCACAAGGCGCGAGGTGTCGGCCACGAGGAAACCGATTTGCAGCAAAAAGTCGCCCGACAGCTTCACCTTGACCTGGCGCTCCACGGCCGAAGCCGGGCGCACCGATTTTTGCAGGGGCTGCATGTAGGCGGCAAAGGGACGCGTCGTAGGCATCCCGGCAGGCGCACTCGGCGCAGCGGCCGGAACCGCTTCGGCACCATTGAACTTGGCGCACTCCGCCCTGTAATTCGCCATGACAATTATGTTGTCTGCAATATCCAGGTAGTCACCGCAGGCTCCCGCCACCAAGACAAAGCTCATCCCTGCAGTGGCGAGTTCGCGAATGCGGTCGGTCAGCGGAATAAGCGGTTCGCGCTCGTCGCCCAAAAGCTTGCGCACGCGCACGTCGCGGATTAAAAAATTCACCGCCGAGGAATCTTCGTCAATAAAGAACGTACGGGCACCCGCCTCCATCGCCTCGAGCAGGTTCGCCGCCTCGCTCGTGGAACCCGAAGCCGAGAGTGTATTGAAATCCTTCGTGCTGATTCCGCCCGGCAAGTCGCGCACGAACATCGAGAGGTCTGTGCCGCGAACACTTCGCCCGTCCTCCACGCCCACACGGAGCGCCGTCTCGTCAACGACAATGCCTTCGCGCCCGTCGCCCGGAACATGCGGGAACACCGCGCGTATCAACGCCTGCAACAGCGTAGACTTTCCGTGGAACGCGCCGCCCGTAATCACGGTAATGCCCTTCGGGATTCCCATGCCGCGGATTTCGCGGCCGCAGGCATTCAGCGTAACCGCGAGTTCTTCGGGAGCCTCAAACTTCACCGCCCCCTCGAGAGGGGCCTCGCTCAGGCCCGACGCACGCGGCAACACAGCTCCATCGGGCACGAACGCACAAAGCCCGCGAGCATCCAGTTCGGCAAGAATCGCCTTGCGCTCGGCAAGGACGCGGTAATAATCCTGCAAGGCCGGAAGAGCCGCCTTGTCGCAGTACAGCCCCGCCGACACAAGGTCCGGCAAGACCATCGTCAAAATCTCGGCAGCCTCTTCCGCCTGAATCTTGCGCCCTTCACCCGGGAGTCGCACCTGCAGGCACGCCCGGAGTTCGCCGTTGTCTATCCACAAGCTGTTCCGCACCAGCATTTCGGGTCCGGCGGTATTGAAAACCACCGCGGCATCCTTGCCCGGGTACCGTTCCTGCACCAGGCGTCCGAGCCTGCGGTACAGAAAATCGCTTAAGGCGAGCCTGTGTTCAAAATCCGAGCCCCACTCCGGCGCATAGCCGAGCGCCGAAAGCTTCGCGCGCACCACCACCCGCGACGCGGGTGCAAACGGGTCGCCCTGCACGTGCAGAAAATCTAGGACAAAGTCACCGAAATCCCAGGGCTTGTCGGCGAGGGACTTGTAAAGGCCGTAATTTTTGCCATTCAGGGTGCGAATTTTCTGGTAAAGGGCTTTCATGCGATTGAAGATAGAAAAAATCCCTTATTTTCACCAAGTATCCAAACTTTTGCACAAAATTATTTTAAATTCAAAAAAAACATTATATTTTATACATAAACAACAGGAGATTCTCATGAAGAAACTGTACATCTTTGCCCTTATGGTGGCATTTCTCTTTACTTCCGCCGTCGCCGACGACGATCCGCCTCCCCGTGGCAAGGCCGCTACCGTGAACATCATCACCAACCCGCCCAACAGCGAAGTCTACCTGGGTGGCGAACTCCTCGGCAAGAGCCCCATCGAAAATCTGTCCGTCAAGTCCGGCCGCCAGACCCTCGTGGTCATCGACCAGGGCTACGAGCTCGTGAACCAGCGTGTGAACATTTGGCCGGGCCAAGACAAGCGCAACAACTTCGACTTCGGCACCAAGATCCCGAAGGGCCACATCAAGGTCACCACCAAGCCGGGCAAGTGCCTCATCTACGTCGACGGTGAAAACTCCGACAAGACCGACGGTGCCCCGCTCACCATCCACAACCTGGATGCTGGCGACCACGTGGTGCGTGCCGAATGCTCTAACCGCAAGTCCGCCGAAGCTCTCGTGACCGTCAAGGGCGAAGAGACCGTCGAACTCGAACTCGACGCCACTTCTGGCAAGAAAAAGAAATAATTCCAAGCCTAATTGGAATAAAAGAACTGGAGCTCCCGCCGGGGGCTCCGTTTTTTTATATTTATCCACGTAAAACTTAACCAGGAGATAAACATGTCTAAAATCTGGACTATCTGCCTTTGTGCCTCTCTCGCCCTCCTCGTCGGCTGCTCCAGCGGCGGCAAGAAGGTTTCCCGTATCGACTCCAACTCCGTCACCGACCTTTCTGGCGCATGGAACGACACCGATTCCCGCCTCGTCGCCGACGAAATGATTACCGACTGCCTCAACCGTCCGTGGTACCAGGCCATGATCCAGCAGAAGAACGGCCAGGTCCCGACCGTCGTGATTGGCCAGGTCCGTAACAAGAGCCACGAACACATCAACGTCGAGACCTTCATCAAGGACATCGAACGCGCCCTCATCAACAGCGGCAAGGCCGACTTTGTCGCGAACGCCGAAGAACGTTCCGAACTCCGCAACGAGCTCGCCAGCCAGGCCGGCAACGCCACCGAAGAAACCCGCAAGGATGCAGGCCAGGAAATCGGTGCCGACCTCATGCTCACCGGCACGCTCAACTCCATCGTGGACCAGGAAGGTGGCGAACAGGTCATCTACTACCAGGTCGACATGGAACTCACCGACATCCAGAGCCACAAGAAAGTCTGGATTGGCGACAAGAAAATCAAGAAGTACGTCTCCCAGTCCAGCGTGAAGATGTAATGCACCTGCACTGTAATGTGTAGTGTGAAATGTGTAATGTGTAGCGTGGGCAAAGGGGAAGGCCTTCCCCTCGCCCCGGACCCATTCCGGGGCTACCCCTTCTCCTAGGGGCTCCGCCCCTAACACCCCACTTCCGCAATCCAGGTTAGCGCTATGAAACGGATATTCCTGTTGCTTGCCGCATTCTTGTTGGCGTCTTGTGCGAACAAGTCCATGACGCGGTACGAAGAACTGGCCCCGACTCTCGAGAAGAAGGGCTTCGAGGCAACTATTGCCCAAGTAAAGAAAAAGCAGAAGGACCTGTACGGTTCCAACAGCGAATTCCTGTACTACTACGACCTGGGCGTACTGCACCACTACAACCGCAACTTCGACGAGAGCATCAAGAATTTCGAGAAGGCCGAAAAGATAAACGACGACCTCTATACGAAATCCGTCACGAACGAGGCGGCAGCCATCCTCACGAACGACAATATCCGCCCCTACCGGGCGAGGCCTTTCGAGATTTTGACCATGTACGAATTCCAGATTCTCAACTACCTGGCCAAAATGGACCTCGACGGGGCACTTGTCGAGGTGAAGCGTTCCCAGATAGCGATGAACAGGCTCTACCAGAAGGATGCAGACAAAGTAAACGACAACGGGTTCCTGCGCTACCTTTCCGCCCTGGTGTACGACCTGGAAGGCGAACAAGACGACGCGGCTATCGCCTACTACAAGGCTGTAAAGGCCTACGATGAAAGCAAGATGGGACTGCCGAACGAAGTGTTCGAGTTCGTCACCGAGAGCCTGCGACGCATGGACCGCGAAGACGACATCCGCGCCCTCAAGAAGAAGGAACTCGCGAGCACGCCTAAGGCGACCGCCGTCCAGGAGATGGGCCAAGAAATCATCGTCATCGGTTACGCCGGCCACAGCCCCATCCTGGGCGAGATGTACCTCTCCGGTACGTTCGTGAGCGGCGGCGTGATGAACCTCTACTACAAGGACGGCGAAACAGGACAGCGCAATTCCTTTACGCTAGTGGCCCCGCCGGTCGCAGGCGCCGGAAGCGGCACGTTCCATATCGGGTTCGCGCTCCCCGAGGTACGCAAGCACCCGAGCCGCGTTAACCGCTTCGAGGTCTCCCTGGACGGCAAGACGCGCATCAAGCCCGAGAAGGTGATGGACATCGACGGCGAACTCCGCCAGAACATGGAAGACGAGAAGACCTCCACCATCACGCGCACCGCGGTGAGAGTCACGCTCCGCACCATCGCGGCCCAAAAAGCCAAATCCGCCACCAACACGGGTAACGGCCTCTTCGACCTCGTCAAGAACATCGGCATGGACGTCGCGCAGGGCCAGCTCGAGCAGGCGGACCTCCGCGTCGGGCTCTTCTTGCCCAATTCCTTCTACATGACCCGCCTCCCCGTAGAACCGGGCAGCCACAACGTAAGCGTCGCCGCCCAGGGGAGCCACGGCGAGACCGTCGGGGTTTACAATTTCGACAAAATCCCGGTCAAGAAGGGCCAGAAGGTGCTGCTCATCGTGCCGGCCATCAAGTAACGGCCCGCGACAGCCCCCAAACACCGCATTTTCCGAAAACATTTATAAACAGGCGCCCCCAGGGGCGTTTTTTTTGCACGAAAAGGGATTTTTTGGATTTCTGGGCTGTCCTTTTCCTTATTTTTTATATAATTTCAAGACACGAGTCTAAGTCTACATAGGAGAGCCTTATGAACTGCAAAATTATTCTTGCCACGGCCGCCCTGCTCGCGACCCAGTCTTTCGCCATTATCGGCATCGGCGCCCATTACAGCCCCCTCTTCGGCAACACCTTGAAGCCCGAAGGCAAGGGTGTGGTCACAGACGACATCAGCTTCAGCCATGAAGGCTACGAAGGCACCATGCAGGGCTTCGGCTTCAAGCTGTGGATCGACCTCCTCCCCGTCATCGACATCGAAGGTACCTTCAACGTCCGCTTCGGTTCTTACGACGCTAGCCTCTATGTCAAGGCCGACAACGTCCCCGAAACTGAAATCCCGCTCGAAATCGAACTCGGCGGCACCCCGTTCGGCAAGGCGAACCCGAAGTTCGTCTCCATGACCGGCGATATTTCCATTACCTATCCCATCACCTTCATCCCTATCATCCGTCCTTACATCGGTGGCGGTCTCACCGTTTTCGCGAACAGCTTCGTGCTTAACAACAGCTTCGTTGGCGGACTCATCGGCGATCCGTCCATCTCCGAAGCCATCCAGGAAGTGGCCGCGATGAAGGCTGCGGGCACCATCACTCCCGAAGCACAGCAGGCACTTGAACAGAAACTCTCCGGCCTCGGCGAAACCGTCAAGCAGAAGGTCCAGGACCAGGCCATGGAAGAAGGCGTCAAGACCAGCATCGGCGGTCACGTCCTTATCGGCTTGCGCGCCAAGCTCCCCGTCATCCCGATTGCGGCCTACTCGAACGTGAAATTCTACTTCGGCGGAGACTTCCCCGAAGAAGTCGATCCGGGCATAGTCGCTCTCGAACTCGGTATCGGACTCGCGCTCTAATAAAGTTTCAAAGGAAAAAACATAAAATGGCTCAAAATTCTAGCAGCACAAGTATTCTCATTATTGAAGACGAAATTGCAATTGCCGAAGGCCTCGTAGACCTCTGCGAACTCAACGGCTACTCCGTTAAGCACGTGGCCGATGGCGAAAGCGGTCTTACCGAAGCCCTCTCCGGCCAGTACGGCCTTGTCCTCCTCGATCTCATGCTCCCGGGCATGGACGGCTTTACCGTCTGCGACAAGATTCGCGAAAAGGACAGGAGCCTCCCCATCATCATCCTTTCTGCCAAGAATGCCGACGAGGACATCATCAACGGCCTCAAGTTCGGTGCCGACGACTACATCCCGAAGCCGTTCTCCGTGCCCATGCTGCTTGCGCGCATCGAGGCCGTGCTCCGTCGTAGCCGCCAGTCCCTCGAGAACGAAGGCAAGCTCGCCGCCGGTAACCTCCGCGTGAACTTCCGTGAATACACCGGCACCCGCGGCAAGGAAGAACTCGCCTTTACCCGCAAGGAAATCGAAATCCTCGAATACCTGTGGAACAACCGCGACCACGCCGTTCCGCGTGCCGAACTGCTCCGCAAGGTCTGGGGTTACGAGAATGCCGAATCCGTGGATACCCGCACCGTCGACATCCATATCACCAAGCTTCGCAAGAAAATCGAGGACGACCCGGCCCATCCGAAACTCCTCGTGACCTTCCGCGGCGAAGGGTACCAGATGCGTTCGGCTCCTGAATGCGCAAAATCCACGTAATATTCGCGGCGATATTCTTCGTCATCACGTTGCCCCTGGTGGTGCTGCTCCACCAGGCGTATACGCAATTGGAAATCGGTACGAACTCGCTGTACCAGGGACATGCGATGTTCGTCGCGAACACGCTGAACCAGCAAATCGCAAAGGACCTCGCCATCGAAGACAAGAGGTCGTACTCGGAATACGGGTTCATCCGAACAATCCAGGTTATTGGCGGCGAAGAGAACACTCTCTCCGAGTTGGTGGACTACCCCATCACGAGCCAGTACGAAGGCCTTGTGGGGCATTTCCAGCTTGCACCGGACAACTCGTTGCGTACGCCGTTTTTGCCCGAAGGGCGGTTCGGTGAAATCCTCCTCGAGCAGATTCCCCCCGCCGAACGTACCAAGCGCGAAGAAGTCCGTTTCCGCATCAACAACATCCTGAACGAACTCGGCGTAAAGAACGAAGGCATCGAGGCAACAGCGCAGCCCCGCGACTCCGTGGAAAGCGTCATCGACGTCGTGTACAAGCGCGACCCCAAACTGCACGGCAAGAGCAAGAAGCGCAAGAACCAGATTGAACGTACCAACCGCTTCGAGCACACCTCCGAAAAAGAGACGTTCGCCTTCGACGCTGAATCCGCAAAACTCGACAGCACCGACACTCTAGAAATCCCCTTCGAAATCACGCGCCCGCAAGAAGTCGAAATCGAACCGTTCGAGGCGGTATTCAACAAGAACTATATCGTGTTCCGCCGCAACGTGCGCCGCGGCAGCGAACTGTTCGTGCAAGGATTCGTCGTCGACCTGCGCGTCTACCTGAGCAGCCTCGTCAAGAACGAGACGCAGTTCTATCCACTCGAAAAGGACCTCGTCCTCGGATTCTCGAGCAACGGCACGGACCTTTTGCGGTTCGGCGCATCCGACGCGACAACCAAGATTCTCTCGGTACCGCTGCTGCCGCCACTCAACAGCATCTCGCTCAACATGTACATGAAAAAGAGCGAGAACTTCAACAGCAGCGGCCTATTGCTGTTCCTCGGTTTTGTCGTCCTCTTTGTGCTGGCGGCAGGCCTTATCGCCGTATACCGCCTTACCCAGAGCGAAGTCTCGCTCGCCAAAAAGCGCCAGGACTTTATCTCTGCCGTGAGTCACGAACTCAAGACTCCGCTGACCGCCATCAAGGTGAGCGCCGAGCTGCTACAGCAGTACGACAGCAAGATGAGCGAAGAGAAGCGCTTGCAGAAGTATAGCCAGATTGCCCGCGAATCCGACCGACTCACGCGACTCATCCAGAACGTGCTGAACCTCTCCAAGCTCGACGGCAACCGCTGGGTAGCGAACATCAAGAAGGACCGCCCCAAGGCGGTGCTCGACGACTTTGTCACCATGTACTCGAAGAACATCGAGGACCACGGCTTTGAACTCACCGTCTCGTGCGACACCGAAGTCGACAGCGTGCAGCTCATGATGGACCGCGACGCCGTGATGCAGATTTTGACGAACCTCGTGGACAACTCGCTCAAGTTCTCCGTGAAGGCGGACTACAAGATGATTGTCATCGAACTCCGCATGGCCGTAGACCACGTGTACCTCGCCGTCCGCGACTACGGCCCGGGCATCCCACAATCCGAGATGAAGAAGGTGTTCCAGGAATTCTACCGCGTGGAAAACGAGATGACCCGCACCACGCAGGGAACGGGCATCGGGCTTTCGATGGTGAAAAAGCTTTGCACGCTTTCGAACATGAAAATCGAAATCGAGAACGCAAACCCAGGACTGCGCACGAAGATACACTTCCCGCCCTTGTCCATCTAGAATCGATTTATGTATCTTATAGGCATTCAGGACACTAGGCCATGACTCAAGAAGATATTCTCCACAACCCCGAGCAATTCAACCTTTCCATCGAAACTGTCGGCAAGGGAACGCTCAAGTCCCCGATGAAGGGAATCCAGTTCGTATCCGAAGAAGACAGGATAGGCCTCACCACCGACGTGAAGCGCATCGAGGAATTCTACAAGAAAAAGATTGCCGTCCCCTCGCTCGAGGCGGCCGGCCCCCGCGAAACAATCTTCCACGACCCCGCCTGGACACGTGCGGGCATCGTGACCTGCGGCGGCCTATGCCCCGGCCTCAACAACGTCATCAAGGGCCTTGTACAGGTGCTGTGGTTCGACTACGGCGTCCGCAATATTTTCGGCATCCCCTACGGCTACCGCGGGCTCAACCCGGCATACGGCTACCCGCCCATCACGCTGAACCCCGATGTTGTCGACTCCATCCAGGAAGACGGCGGCACCATCCTCGGCAGCTCCCGCGGCATGCAGGAGCCCTCCATCATGGTCGATACCCTGATGCGCCTCAACATCAACGTGCTCTTCTGCATCGGCGGTGACGGCACCCTCCGCGGCGCCCACGCGATTGCCGAAGAAATCAAGAAGAGAAAGCAGCCCATCTCCGTCATCGGCATTCCCAAGACCATCGACAACGACCTGAACCTCATCGACAAGACATTCGGTTTCGAGACCGCGGTGCTCAGCGCAACCGACGTGATTACCAGCGCCCACAACGAAGCGAACGGCGCCTTCAACGGGCTCGGGCTCGTAAAACTCATGGGCCGCGACTCCGGCTTTATCGCCGCCTACGCAGCCCTCGCCACCACCGTCGTGAACTTCTGCCTCGTGCCCGAAGTCCCCTTCACGCTCGAAGGGCTTTTCAAGGCGCTCGAGAGCCGCTATTCGAGCGGCAAGACTCACGCCGTGATCGTGGTCGCCGAAGGCGCCGGTCAGGAACTCTTCAAGGACCAGGAAGAACGTCGCGACGCGAGCGGCAACATCTTGAAGAACGACATCGGCGAGTTCCTCACCGAAAAAATCAACGAGCATTTCAAGAAGGTCGGCAAGGAAGTCAACATCAAGTACTTCGACCCGAGCTACATGGTCAGGAGCATCCCGGCCAAGGGTACCGACGCGATTTTCTGCTTCCAGCTCGCCGAAAGCGCCGTACACGCGGGCATGGCCGGCAAGACCGACATGGTCGTGGGCAGCATGAACGGAGAGTTCACGCATGTGCCCATAGAATACGCCGTAAGCGAACGCAAGAAGATTGACCCGAACGGAACGCTGTGGCACGCCGTGCTTGGCGCGACCCGCCAACAAGACTACTTCTCCGGCAAGGGAAAGGGGAAATAAGGCGCCCCGCGCCGCCCTATGGGAATCCGGTCAAGGACATTGTGCGCTCTCCTGCTAGGCGCAGCCTTCGCCCTCGCGAACAGCGATCTCGCTTTCGCCGATTCCTGCTATGCGGCCAGGGCCGACCGTGCCGACGGCGAAAAGGCCGACGCCAAAAACGCGACACTCATGAAAGACGCCTACCGCCGAGCCATGCAAGACCAGTCCGTACTGGAGAAGGCGACCGAGGGCTACGTCAAGAGCTACTACTTCGCGTTCCGCTTTGTGCCCTTCAACAAGAACAAGAGAAGCGTCCACCTCGACTCGCTCAAGAACATCTCCGAAGCCGCCTACAAGAAATTCCCGAAGAACAAGGAAATCTCGCATATATACGCCTCCACGCTTTCCATGTGGGGCGCCGAAAAGAACCCGCTCGCCGCTGTAAAGGAAGGCGTTGCCGCCAAGGTACGCGACGTGGCGACGGCCTCCAACGACTACCAGATTCTCGGGCGTGCGCACCAGTTGCTCCCCTACATCCCCATCATCCTCTCGTGGCCCGACAAGGCGCTTGCCGACAAGTACCTGACCATGGCGCTACAGCAAGACCCGAAGGACTTGTACAACTACTTCTTTTTGGCAGAACTGCGCTTTGACCAAAAGCGCTACGCCGACGCGCTAGACCTCATCGAGCGCGGCATCGCCCGCGGGATACGTA
Source organism: Fibrobacter succinogenes (assembly GCA_902795385.1). Classification (GTDB taxonomy): domain Bacteria; phylum Fibrobacterota; class Fibrobacteria; order Fibrobacterales; family Fibrobacteraceae; genus Fibrobacter; species Fibrobacter succinogenes_P. Next base: position 11,979 of record CADBLC010000010.1, read on the forward strand.
CAAACTATTTCCTCGAAGACAAGCGCGGCCGCTGGAAGCTCAAGGAGCTCCAGAAGAAAATCAACGCCAAGCTCTACAAGAAATAACCCCCCGTTATTTCAGGCCCATTTCTTGTATTCCCAGAACACGTGAATGTATTCCAAAAACACAATATTGGTTACATACAACGTAATATTTGTCGTTTTTTAATAAAAAAGTGTAGTTTTGTGTTCTAAAACAGTTGCATTGGCATTTTCAATTAGGTATTTTTATCTATATGAAGCCAATCACCGAATACACAGATTATCGAAAAGTCATCCAGGACTTTTTTGACGCAAAAAAGCGCACGTCGGCTTTTACGTGGCGCGATTTTGCCAAGTCGGCCGGTTTTTCTTCAGCAATCTTCCTTAAGTACGTTTGCGAAGGGAAAAAGAATCTAAGCCGTTCAGGCGCAAAAGCTGTTGCCTTGGCCATGGGACTCACCGGCTTTGACAACGCCTATTTCCAGGTAATGGTCGCCTATGGCACCTCAAAGACTGACGAAGCCAAAAAGAACGCCTTTGAAGAAATGTGCGCCATGGCCAAAGAACACAAGGTCAGGATTCTCGGGACCAACGAGTTTGAATACTTCAAATCCTGGAAGAATTCCGTTCTCCGCGAGCTGGCCCCGGCAATGCCCGGCGCAAAGCCATTCGAAATGGCCAAAGCATGCAAGCCGTCCATCTCCACCAACGACGTTACCGACACCTTGGCCTTTTTGCAAAAGATAGGCCTGCTGGAAAAGGATTACGACAACACCTACCATCAAACCGACAAGGCAATCTCCATAAACACCACGGACGCGCTCCCTGTTGCCGCCAGGAACTTGCAACGTCAAATGGGCATGTTCGCGCTGGATGCCATCAGCCTCCCTCTTTCCGAAAGGGACATGTCGGGCATCACCATGGGAATCACGCGCCAAGGATACGACAAAATCGTAAAAGCACTGGATGATTTCCGTCAACAAATCGCAGATATCGTCGCAAACGACGGCGATACGGAACAGGTCTACCGCCTGAACCTGCAGTTTTTCCCGTTAACCGAGAGAGTTCGAGGAGGAAACTAATATGATTGTCACTCTTATCCTGTTTTTAACAGCCCTGCTATTCGTAGGGTGCTCCTCGTCCGACGATGTAGCGGGAGGAACCAGCATAGACAAGGGCATCGTGGCCCTCGAGAAATGGAAAGTCGAAGGCGTTTCCCAGAAGGGACCGTTCATTACCGGCTCCACAGTAAATGTCCTGGAACTGGACGGGAACTCGATGCTCCAGACGGGAAAGATATTCAAGTCGTCCATCAAGAGCGACAAGGGAGACTTTAGCGTCTCGGGCAATGCGCTTGTTTCCCAGTACGCCTTGCTCGAAGTGAACGGCTACTACCGCAATGAAGTCTCCGGGAAAAAGTCATCGAGCCCCTTGACCCTGAACGCCATCGTCGACCTCAGCGATCGAGAAAAGGCCAACGTCAACCTGCTCACCCACCTGGAATACGAGCGCGTCAAGCACCTCGTTTCCGACGGGAAATCCGTCTCGGAAGCCAAGGCCCAAGCAGAAAGGGAAATTCTTTCCACGATGGCCATGAGCGAATCCGAAGATGCATTCGAAGACTTGAACATCTTTGAATCTGGCGAAGAGAACGCAAAGCTTTTGGCCATAAGCATCTTGCTTCAAGGCGATGAGGACATAGCTGAATTCACAGAACGCCTAGGGAAGTTCGCGATGGAACTGGCCCAAAGCGGCTCTTGGAACGACTCGGTGACAAAAACCACCATTGCAGACTGGGCCTGCGAAAGGGAACAGCGCAACATGTATGGCGCTATTAGGGAGAATATCCTTAAATGGGGCATCGCTGATTCCTTGCCCGACTTCGAGAAGTATGCCAACCTGTTCTGGGCCGACAACTACGGGCTCGGTAAGTGCAGCGACGCCAACAAGGGCGACACTGCCCAGAACACGAACATCTTGAGCAAGCGGCATGGGGAACTCTTCGTCTGCAATAACGGCAAGTGGGTTTCCGTCGACAAAAAAGGCACCAACTACATGGGAATCTTCGGGACCATGACAGACGAAAGGGACGGTCAAACCTACAAGACCGTAGAAATCGGCGAACAGGTATGGATGGCCGAAAACCTGAACTACAACTACCATACAGAAATAACGCAGTCCCTCTGTTACCAAAACAACGAAGAAAACTGCGACAAGTACGGCAGGCTCTATACCTTCGCAGCAGCCGTAGATTCGGCAGGGCTATTCAGCGACGGAGGCCTTGGTTGCGGCAACACACGTAGCACCTGCAGCAACCTGAAAGAATCTTCACGGGGAGTCTGCCCCGAAGGCTGGCACCTACCTTCCAAGAAAGAATGGGAACAGCTGTTTTCTGCTGTCGGCGGAGAAGTCTTGGCAATAACAGCATTGAGAACGGCAGACGGTATCGGTACAGACGACTATGGTTTCAACATCATTAAATCGGGAGCTTATTTCGACGGTTTTAATGATTTAGAAGGCAATCACTGCTACACCTATTTTTGGACTTCAACGAATTACGACGAGGACATCAATGTCGCATACGGGGAGGGCCTGTCATACGTAATTTTTGAACTATTTGACGAAGAAAACAGTCTATCTGCCCCATGGTTCCAGAATTCTGACGACTACAAAGAAGCAATGTCCGTCCGCTGCGTCATGGACTGATTTTCTAAAACCAGGAATTTAAGGAGAATACCAATATGAAACTCTTCTTTATCTTGTTCTTGACCGCCTTGATGTTTATAGGATGTTCCGAAACTGGAACCAGCATGCCCCTTGGAGAATGGAGAATCCAAGGCGTCTCCCAGAAAGGACCCTTTATTACCGGCTCCACAGTGAACATCATGGAGCTGGACGAAAAAACAATGCTTCAAACGGGAAGGATGTTCAAATCGACCATTAAAAGCGACAAAGGCGATTTTATCCTTGAAGGCGACGCATCTTACGCCAAATATGCCATGATAGAGGTGAACGGCTACTACCGTAACGAGATTACCGGAAAGAAATCTTCAAGTCCCCTGACACTGAGGGCCATTACCGATATCAGCCATCGTGAAAAAGTCAACGTCAACCTGCTCACCCATCTAGAATACGAACGCGTCATGTACCTCGTCTCCAACGGGAAATCCGTCATGGACGCCAAGGCCCAAGCGAGGAAAGAAATCATTTCCGCAATGGCCATGAACGAATCTGACGGAGCTTTCGAAGACCTGGACATCTTCCAATCCGGCGACGGGAACGCAAAGCTTTTGGCCATAAGCATCTTGCTCCAAGGCGACGAGGATGTTGCCGGCTTCACGGAACGCATCGGTAAGCTAGCCCTGGAACTGACCGAAAACGGTTCCTGGAGCGATTCCGTAACAAGGAACGCCATTGCGGAATGGGCCTTTGAAATGGAACAGAATAGTGAAATTGATGATGACGAGTACAACGTAATCCGCGAAGACGATACCAAGCAGAGTATTTCCAGAATCAGGGAAAACATTCTCGGATGGGGCATTTCCAGTTCCCTGCCCAACTTCGAAAAGTATATCAACATGTTCTGGGCCGACAATTACGGACTAGGGAAATGCAGCGACACCAACAAGGGCGACACCGCCGTAAACGTAAATTCACTGAGTCCGCATGAGGGATTAAAATTCGTCTGCGATGGAACACTTTGGAAATCCACTCACAAGGGAACAAGCAAATACAAGGGCGAATACGGGACACTGACAGATGAAAGAGACGGGCACACCTACAAGACTATCCAAATCGGCGAGCAAGTCTGGATGGCTGAAAACCTGAACTACGACTACCAAACAGACTCAACGCATTCCATGTGCCACGAAAACAAGCAAGAAAACTGCGACGCTTACGGCAGACTCTACACGTTCGCGGCGGCCGTTGATTCAGACGGGCTGTTTGGCGACGGTGGGCTTGATTGTGGTTCTCGCGTTATGGGGGATTATCAGACCTGCAATCTGAAAGAATCGTCACGAGGAGTCTGCCCCGAAGGCTGGCACCTACCCTCAAAAGGCGAATGGGAGCAACTATTTGCAACGGTCGGTGGAGAAGTCAAAGCGGCAAAAGTATTGAGAACGGCAGACGATACAGGCACGGACGAATACGGGTTTAACTCCTATAGCGCAGGATTGTACGCCTACGGCTTTGATTTTGTTGGCGATCCCGGTTTTGGCAATTCCCTCTACTGGACATCTACACCCAGCAAAATGTATTATTCGGGCCAAACAACAGGTAAACCGATCGGTATCGGATCAACCTATTTAATCCTTGAAACACAAACTGTACGGTTTCAAGTCATTGATATGGGACTTGCATTTGCTGTCCGCTGCGTAAAGGATTAATCAACCACAATTATCCTAAGACTGCGTTATCCCGGGGCAAACAGCCCCGGGATTCTTGCGTCAAAACGCCATCAGCAA
>CADBLC010000010.1:16480-22937 GCA_902795385.1 Fibrobacter succinogenes
CGACATCTGTACGGACTCGCCTTTTTCACGGTGGTGGCGCATGTTGTAGTACTTGAGGTCGCGCTTGTACACGTCACGCTTTTTCGCATGCTCCTTGCGCAAGCTGTACGTGTATATATTGTAAGCCAATATAGGGATTCCCGCCATGTAGAGCGGCACCGCAAAAATCAGGGCGCCAACGCCCGTCGTCTCGTCGACAAATTCATCCCACGCATTGTCCTCTTTGTCATGGAACTTCAAAAAATATATCCCACTGAACAGGCACACCGTCCCAAGCCCAACAAGAGTACTCCCGCCGACAATGCCCGCAATGTTGCGGCCATAATGGGCGTCCTCGTCTTCCATCTCAATAAGTTGTTCGTAAATCTTGGTGCTGTCGGGCAAAGGCTGACGCTTGGAGGCCTTGCCATGCGCAAAAGCCACCCCCGCAAACGCGAAGAAAAATATGATAATACATATTTTGCTCATCCTTCCTCCTAGCCATCAATAAAATAACATAAAAAATCCTCTCCCGTACGGGAGAAGGCAAACAAATTAGCGACCTTTGTCCTTTTTTGTTGATTTACGTCAAAGATTTTTGCGCACTTTTAGTCCGGGCGGTCTCCGTGAGCCACAAGTGCCTCGTATTAACGAGGCATGGTGGCGAGAGCACGGACCAGCCCTGTACTTGACTGCTAGAATTTAGTCCGTGCGGTCTCTTTTCCCTTAACCGGCCTGCACGGCGGTCAAAGCAATCGTGTAGACGATGTCTTCCACGAGGGCGCCGCGGCTCAGGTCGTTCACCGGCTTGGCCAAGCCCTGGAGCATGGGGCCGATGGCGATGGTGCCCTGGGCGCTGCGCTGCACGGCCTTGTAGCCGATGTTACCGGCAGAGAGGCTCGGGAACACGAACACGGTAGCCTTGCCGGCGACGGTGCTGCCCGGGGCCTTGAGGGAACCCACGCTCGGCACGGTCGCCGCGTCGTACTGCAGCGGGCCATCCACGAGCATCTCGGGGCGGGCTTCCTTCACAATCTTGGTGGCTTCGCGCACGAGGTCGGCATCGGGGCCCTTGCCGCTGTTCATGGTGCTGTAGCTGAGCATCGCGACACGGCTGGGCAGGCCGAAGGCCTTAGCGGTGTCGTCGCACTGCATGGCGATTCCCGCGAGTTCCTCGGCGGTGGGGTTCAGGTTGATGGCGCAGTCACCGTAGATGTAGGTCTTGCCGGGCATGCACATGAAGAACACGGAGCTCACGGACTTCACGCCCGGAGCGCACTTGATCACCTGCAGGGCAGGGCGCAGCGTATCGGCGGTAGAGTGGATGGCGCCAGAAACGAGGCCGTCCACTTCGCCCATCTTGAGCATCATGGTGCCGAGCATTACGTTGTCGGCAAGGGCGGCGCGGGCCTGGTCTTCGGTCATGCCCTTGGACTTGCGGAGTTCCACGAGAGTGGGCACGTACTTTTCGGCAAGTTCGGCGCTCGGTTCAATGATTTCGATATCGGCGGGAAGGGTAACGCCCTGTTCCTTGGCGACAGCGAAGATTTCGTCCTTCTTGCCCACGAGCACCGGCACGGCGATACCGCGGTCAATCACGAGCTTAGCGGCCTGCACGGTACGCGGTTCGCTACCTTCGGGGAGCACGATTCTCTTCTTGGCCTTGGAGGCCTTGAGCAAAAGGCCGGCGCGGAACATGGCCTGGCTCGTCTTGCGTTCGGCGGGCTCGGCAGCGAGGTCTTTCGCAAGGCACTTGGGGCAAGCGAGCAAGCGGCAGGGGCAGAACAGGTCGGCGTCTTCGCCATCGGAATAAATCTTTGCATCGAGCGCGGTCGCAAGGGTATCGTTGAACTTCTGGGCCATCACGTCGCTCATGCCCGTAGCGCCTTCCACCACCACGGCGTCCACGGAATCAAAGTCCTGCTGCAAAAAGTCGGCAGCAATCTTTTCCATGAGCACCGCGGAATTGTGGGCCTTGAGCTCCTTCACGGCATCGGCTCCGTTTACACAGGGCTTGTAGGCGGCGGCAATCATGCCGGCGGCGGCCACGGCGTCCATGACTTCCTTGACCTTGGCTTCCATGTTGGCGGAAGCGACCAGATACACTCGATTCATAGTAAACTCCTGTTGTTTTTAAATTTCGCCCTTAAAATTAGGTTTTTGTGACTGCCTAAATTCGTGTAAATTGTAAAGATTTCCGATATATTAATAAACTTTTACATCGGTAACAAAGAAAAACCTCGCTTTACATTGTAAAAAAATTATCTTTAACTCGGTTAAGGATAACAGGTTACGTTAGGGAATTGGAGATTCGGATGAGGTTTACCAGCCTACTCCGGAGCTTGGCATTGTGCTTAGCTCCGTTTGTTGTTTTCTCGAACGCCGCCGACTACGTGGCGGTAGCGCACGTCATTTATGACGGTAATAGCCTGTATTATGCCGATAACGAGTCCAGCTACAAGTACCAGGCCCTCGAAAAAGGAGAAGACGGTACATTCACCATCTACTTTACGCAGGAACGCCTGGAGGGCTCCGACAGGCAAGGGCGCGAAGACGTGCGTCACCTGCGATTCGGCCTCAGCTGCAACGGCAGCACCTGCCGCAAGAACCTGAACGAAGGCCACGAACCCTCGCTCCGCGAACTTTTCCCCACGTACGAAAACGGCGTCGACAGCCAGGCCATCTGCGAAGTCTGGATTATCATCAACGAAGACAGCACCGTCACGATTTCGGAGACAAAGCCCGAAGTTATCCCCACCCCCGAAAAGAAGGTTATCCGGTTCTTTGCCCCCTGGACCAACACGAACGCCATCATGTACCTGAACGGCTTCGACGAGAACTTCATGACGGCCGTTCCCAATTACTGCGGATGGTTCGAAGCCAAGGTCTCTCCGCCCAAGGACGACAAGTTCACCGTATTCTTCAAGCAGACTATCGGCGGAACCTTTGTAGGCAACGAGGGCGTCACCAAGGATTCCATCACCATCGAGAACGAGATTGACCTTGACTCCGTGATGAAGATTTCGGATACCGTCTGGGTTTACGCCTACCAGTTTGGCGCCCCCGATATCCAGACCAAGTACCCGGAAGTTCTCGGCGACTGCCCCATCAAGAACCTGCCCGTGATGATGTTCGACTGGTTCGACGGCTCCGTGAGCGCCGACGGCAAGGAAGATGGTTTTGAATGGCCCCGCAACAAGGCTGCAGGCCGCAACGGGTTCGACTCTCGCGGATTCCCCATGTTCGGCGAAGGCGTGAGCGAGGACTTCGGCCAAAAGGGCTGTGAAGCGGCCCCGATGACCGGCATGGTCGAAAAGGAACTCGGCCCCAACGGCGTGCCCGTACGCGCCTCCAACTTCCCGGACAACTGCACCAACGCAAAGCATCTGGACAACTGGTTCCTGCCCGAGGTCATCGCCAAGGACAGCGCCGGCAACGAGTACACGAACGTCACCTGCCGCGAACTGGAACTCACCATGACCGATGACGGTTTCTGGTACGCCCAGATTGACGACAGCAGCCCCGAGGGCGGCCTGTTCTTCCTGGACGACTTCCGCTACTTGGACAGCGCGAACACCGTCGAGAACGTCTATTACGACTCCCTGCCCGGCCTCGAAGTGAAGGGCGTGCGCGGTTACCACAACTTCGGCTTCACCATGAAAATCCAGGCGACCTTCCAGTACGTGAAGGGCCAGTACTTCGAATTCAACGGTGACGACGACGTGTGGGTGTTCATCGACAACAAGCTCGTCGTGGATATTGGCGGCCAGCACCAGAAAGTCAAGAAATCCGTCGACCTCGACAAGCTCGGCCTCGTCGAGGACTCCACCTACAACTTCCACATCTTCTATGCCGAGCGCAAGCGTGAAGCCTCGAACTTCATGATGCGCACCTCCATCGACCTGCACGTGGAATCGAGCATGTTCCTCACCGACGTCTCCGACGACCCCGATGTCATCCAGAAAGACGTGTGGCAAAAGATCCGCGAACGCGTGCTCGCTTGCGACTTCTCCTCGGAACCCGAAAAGGAATCCACGGAACCCGGGCCGTCGAACTTCGTGCTGTTCGGCCGCAGCCTAGATTCCAAGGGCATCGCGCTCAACGTGCTTGACTCCCTCTATTACCAGGGCATCACCGTCGGCAACGACTACACGCAACTCACTATCAAGCCCAAAGACATCTCCAAGGCGCAGACGTTGCCTCCGGGAACATACTTCGTGCGCGTATCGCTCAAGACCAACCCCGCCGACTACAAGGACGTCTACTTCACCGTCGACCCGTACGAACTGCCGAACCTCGCCTACGCAACCGTCATCGACTCCAGTTACTGCATTTTGGACATCGAATCCGAAGAAGGCGACTCCCTGTGCTACAGCAAATACTGGAAGCCCTTCGGCGACGATTCCAGCCGTAACGTATCGAGCGACACGCTGCCCATCAACCTGAACCTCAAGGAAAAGATGTGGGCGGGCAGGCCCTACAAGGTGAACATCATGTACGCCGAAGACTGGGCCACCATGTACAGCGGTATCAGCGTCAAGATTACCATGTCCGACACGCTCCTCGTGGCGTGCGACTCCCTGGGCAATATCATCAAGGAAGTCGTGCTCGATTCCGGGCACGCGGTATTCTACGTGAAGGGCCTCGGCGAAGTCGTGAACGCCGACATGACGCTCTCTACGCCGGGCGCCAAGAACGGCAGTATTGTCTGGAGCAAGATCAACATGAAGGAACCGCCCGTACCGCAAGTGGACAGCGCCTTCATCTACGACCGCAACGGCGACGGACGCGCCGACAGCATCTGGATCCACTTCAAAAAGGCATTGGGCGTCCAGAACGTGCTTGACTCCATCCAGTTCACCTTCGGCGTGAACGACAGCGCCTACAAGGATCCGCGCGCCGCCGCGTACAACAAGATTTACTACAAGGACGGAGACAGCGTCGCGACCATCGTCGCCTCGGGCAAGAGCTTTGGCACCGCCATATTCACCGGCGGCGCGACGGAGCCGTACACCGGCAAAATCAACCTCTTCTACACCTACATCGACGAAGACACCGGCGACAGCGCCGTATTCCCCATCGAGGACAGGCTGATAGACAGGGTGGGCCCGGTCATCACCGCGGCCGAAATCCAGATTTCTTCCGAAGGCAACACCGAGCTCAAGCTATCGTTCAGCGAGGGCATTGTAGACGACGGCAAGAACGCGAGCCTGTTCATGTTCCGCAGCCGCAATGCCGACGGACAGTACTCCAACCTCATCCCGCCGGCACACATCCAAACGTCTCCCGCGAACCAGTGGACGCTCGTGTTCATCAAGACAAAACTGAGCGACGTGATTCCCGCCGTGGGCGACTCCGTACGATTCGCGCCGCCTTCGCTGGGCGGCCTCGCGCTCGACTTGCTCGAAATACCGCCTCACGAACTTAACCCGTGGGTGCGCATTACCGGCGAGCAGAGCGTACGTATCACGAGCCCGACCATCGTCGACCTCGACAGGCATTCCCCCACGTTCGACAGCGCACGCGTCATCATGCGCGCCGACACCGCTACCACGCCCAAGCTCGTGAGGGGCGGCAGCGCCATCTCGGCAGACCAGGTGGCCGCCATCTACGGCACGCAGGGCCATTACCTGGGCGACCTCGACATGGGTGAACTCGTGAGGAACGAGATTGCAGAAATCGTGAGGGCCGTACAGTCCACCGCAAGCTACACGGACAAGGAAGCCGAACAGAACGGCGAGACGGTATCGTACACCATCGAGGAAGTGCTTACCATGGTGAGCACGGGCAAGATGACCATCGACGACGCACAGGAGAGATTCGGACTGAGCGACATCATCGTGGACGCCTACGAGAGCGGCCTGCTCACCGTCGACAACCTGCACTACTACGCGAGCGGCACCGAGGCAGACATCGAGATGATTGCCCAGACCGTTGCATCGCACACGGAGATGCGCTACGAGGCCACCTACTACACGAGCCTCGGGCACTTCGTGAACAGGCATTCCGGCAAGATCGCGTGCACCGATTCCATCTTCAAGGAAGACGGCGCACAGAACTGCCTCGACAGCGAAGCGAGATTCTTCCTCGCCTGGAACATGCGCGCCACGAGCGGCCGCATCGCGGGCACGGGAGTCTATATCGCGCGCCTGGAACTCAAGGTTAAAGTCAACGACAAGAACATCACCAACCAGACCAGGGACTTCTTGTGGGGCGTCCGCCACGGACGAATCAGCAAGTCAGACCTCGGATTGTAGTTTTAGCGTTAATTTTTACACACATTTTTGCAATTTTATTAAAATTTACAAAGTTTTGCAAACGCAAAATTGCTTATTTTTACACAAATTTGGCATTTTGTAAACTTTTGTTATCATTTTACATAAAAGACTAATAATAAGGTATTGACTTTCGCCCCAAAAAAAGTGATATTTAACACACAGGACCCCAATGGGGGGGACGTTTTTAAGGAGCGGTGGGA
>CADBLC010000011.1 GCA_902795385.1 Fibrobacter succinogenes
ACGTTTTTAAGGAGCGGTGGGAATGTGGTATAAATCCCTAGCAAAAGGGCTAGTGTTGTGCCTAGCTCTTGTCATGTCAGCACAAGCACAATTCGGCGGCCGTGGCGGCGTTGGTGGCGCAGGCGGTGGTGGAAGAGGTGCCTCCGATGGTATTCCCGGGACTGGAAACACGGTCATCCGGTTTATGCCCTATTGGACCAACACTAACGCTATCTTGATCTCTGGCGGCACGGAAACGACCATGACCGCCTTGAAGAATTACTGCGGATGGTACCAGGCCAAGACTACGGCACCGGCAACCGGTTTCAAGGTACGCTTCAAGCAGACCATCGGCAACATCTACATCGGCAACGAAGGTCCCGAGAAGGTCGCCACCGGGGCAATCCCGATGACGGAAGAAATCACGCTCGATACCGTAGCGGCAAAGACGGACACCATCTGGGTCATCGGTAACGAATCCGGCGCCCCCGAAGTGTTTTCCGCCTACCCGCAGCGCCTTGGCGAATGCCCGGTCAGAATCCTGTCCGTGATGATGTTCGACTGGCTGCACGGCGGCAAGGGCGATGGCGAAATCAAGACCGACAGGGACGGCGTAGAATCGTATGCCAACGGAGCCAAGGACTTGGATCCGGAACTTGGCGGTGCCGCTACCCTGCAGGGGCTCAAGACAGCCTACCTCATCAGTAACGACTTCGGTAGTGGCGGATGCAACGGCAACATCACCAAGGGCATGGTAAAGCCCACCCTCAATGCCTATGGCGTCCCCGAACGTGCCGACCCGTTCCCGGCAAGTTGCGAACTGACGAACTTTATCAACTACTGGTTCCTCCCGCAGTATATCGCACAAGACGCGGCTGGCAACCAGTACACCAACGTGGCTTGCCGCGACGTCGAGCTCAACATGACCGACGACGGCTTCTGGCTCGGCCAGAAAGACGACAACAGCCCCGAAGGCGGTTTCTTCCTGCTCGATGACTTCGAATACCTCGATGCCGCGAACACCGTGAAGAACCCCATGTTCGACCAGCAGAGCGGACACGGCAAGATGCACAACTTCGGCTTCACCATGAAGGTCCAGGCAAAGTTCGAATACGTGAAGGGTCAGTACTTCGAGTTCTTCGGCGACGACGACGTATGGGTGTACATCGACAACAAGCTTGTGGTGGATATCGGTGGCCAGCACGGCCAGCAGAGAGGTTCCGTCAACCTCGACACCCTCAATCTCATCGAAGGCAAGGAATACCTGTTCCACATCTTCTACGTGGAACGCCATACTTCCTCCTCCAACTTCATGATGCGTACCTCCATGGACCTGCACACCGAAGCGAGCATCTTCCTCACCGGAGGCAAGGTCAACGGCGTCCAGGATTGGGACATCTGGGAAATCGTCAAGAAAGATGCTCTCTCCTGTGACTTCTCGAACAACGAAGGCGCCATTGTCGATACCGTGGAAGGCCCGTCCAACTTCCTGCTCCTCGGCGGCAACCTCGGCGAGAACGGCGAAGCGCTCGGCGTGGGCACCTGGTACGAAGGCATCACCATCGACCCGAGCACCGCTCACGTAAAAATCGACTCCGCGAAGATCGTAGAAAACTATGCTCTCGGCCCCGGCCACTACACCTTGAGAATTACCCTCAAGAGCAACCCGGCCCAAACGACCTCCATCAACTTCGTCGTGCCGCAGTACAACGTGCCGACCATCGTCTTCACCGACGAATCCAAGCGCAAGATCTACGGCAAGGAAGTCAGCGGCGATACGTTACAGCTCGGCCGCTGGGCTTACGAGATGTACGAAGTCAACATCAAGTTCGAAGAAGACTGGGCCGAAGTTACCAACTACAACAAGGTCCTGAACATCTCGATGACGAACCCGCTCGTGGGCATCTTCGACAAGGATGGCAACCCCATCAGCAAGGTGACGCTTGATTCCGCCACCAAGAGCGCGAAGTTCTACGTGATGGCTAACGGCCCCGTTACCGACGCCACGCTGCAAGTCAAGGGCGCCGCGTCCTCGACGGCCATCTGGACAAAACTCGTATTCGACGAACCGCCTATCCCGCACGTGCAGCTCGCTACGCTCTACGACCGTAACGGCGACGGACGCGGCGACAGCCTCCACATTACTTGGGACAAGGCGTTCGACTCTCAGAACATCCTGACCAGCCTGCAAGTGAACTTCGGCGAAGACCACCCGGAACAGCAGGTGAAGCCCTTCACCGGCAAGACCCTCGAACTCACCTCCGGCACCTGCCACAAGGACAAGGCCTGCGGATTCGGTAGCCTCGTATTTACCGGCGCCAACTCCGGCGTGTTCACCGGCTACATGACAACGCACATCACCTACAAGGAAGGCGGCAGGGATTACCACTTCACCATCCGCAACGAACCCGTGAGCGATGGCGTGAATCCGATTATCAAGTCGGCTGTGAAGTCCATTGCCGACGGTACGAACCATATCCTCACGATTACCTTCAGCGAAGCCATTACCGACTCCGTCAAGAAGTACTATGCGGATATGTTCCAATACACCTGCATCCGTGCCGATGCACCTGCCGATCCTATCAAGCCGAATTCCCAGACGGCCGAAGACGCCAACAAGATGAGCATCATCTTCGTCGGTTCTTCCGTCAGCCAGGTGATTCCGTCCGTGGGCGACCTCATCCGCTTCACGCCGGGTTCCGGCGCCACCGCGCAGGACCTCTCGCTGAACAGGCCCCACAAGGATAACCCGTGGGTGAGCATCACCGGTGAACAGGAAATGACTATCTCGAGTGCGGGCCTCGTAAGCCTAGACCCGAGCAACCCCATCGTTCGTAGCGATTCCTCGACGGTTCCGAAACTCGTGACCGAAGAGAACAAGAGCGTAGAACAGGTTGCCGGCGACTTCGGCGTGCAGGGTCACCTCGTAAGCTTCGATGTCGGTACGCTCATCAGCGACCAGACGAAGGAAGACGTTGCCGAACTCGATAACTTCATCAACCAGCTCATGAACAGCGGCACGTTCGACACGACCATCACCAAGATGTCCGTGGCCGAAGCGACCCAGCAGCTGATTGAAGACATCAAGAACGACAGGCTGGGTGGCGCCTACGGTATTAGCGATACCGTGCTGAACGCCATCAAGGAAGGCCTGATTACTGCCCAGAACCTCACCAGCAGCCCGCTGCTGACCAACGAGGACAAGCAGGCGTTCAACGAACTCGTCAACACGAGCATCGCGAACAGCATCGACACCGTCATCACCTCGAGCCTCGCCAAGTACGCGACGGCGGAGGCGGTCTTCGAGGCCATCAAGAACGGCACCATCCCGACTTCCGACCTCGAGGAATTCGGCGTGAGCCAGCGCGTTATCGATGCCATCAAGAGCGAAAAGCTTACCGCTGCGAACCTCGACGCGTTCCGCAGCGGCGACTCCACGCTCATCTCGCCGTCGCAGGTGCACCTGAGCTACAAGACGCACTACTACTCGCACCTTGGCCACTACGTGGGCGGACAGTCCGGCATGATTGGCTGTGAAGACCCGGTGTACAAGGAAGACGATCCTGACGCGAACTGCATTACCAATAGCGGCAAGATCTTCCTCGCTTGGAACATGCGTAGCAACAAGGGCGCCCTGGTCGCGACCGGCGTGTACATCGCTCGACTCGAGTTCAAGATTACCATTGACGAAGAAGTCATCAAGCATACGACACGCGACTTCTTGTGGGGCGTACGCCGCGGCAAGAAGAACGGCATAACGCTCGACCCGACAAAGTAAATCTTTGAATTTCCCGAAATTAAGGCCACCTGCAACCGCAGGTGGCTTTTACTTTACTTAGAACGATATAAACGACATCCATTTTCGGGAATGTCTGGACTTGTACGCTTTTTGAACGATATCAAATTCAAACACGGTCTCTTTTCCGTCTTTCGTGACAACTATTTTAAGTCGGCTTGATGGCTCGGGCAATCTTCTCTCAATAAAAACACCCAACATACCCTTTATTACCGTTCTATATTCAACAAGAGACGAGTCAATCTTTTCTGTTTCGCCACCATGTGTGATATAAGCATCTACAGAAACGGGCATACTGAGGTTATATACATTTACGGAATCTATATATAGGCAAAAAGATTTATAATATTGTTCCTGAAGAGTATCGTTAACAAAATCATACCATTCTCCATTTAGGCCATAATGCATATCGCGATATTTTTCTACTGCATCGACATCCACCGATTTCTCGATAGTGTAGAAGCAGTCACTGCCACAAAGCGGGCAACAGTTCCAGAAAAATAGGCAGAGGATTATGCATGCAAGTTTTTTCATAAATAAATCCTTATGGATTCGGGAATAATTAATCCATAATTAAATACGGCAAAACATCAAGAAAGAAATGTGTAATCCAATTGTGCCCATAATTGTAACTCGGAGCAGATGCATAGTCTCCTCCCGGGAAGAAAAGTCCCTCAACTGACGGAATCCAGAACCAACCATATAGGAAACGGAATACGCTTTTCTGTTCCATCCACATCTTGTCTGTGTTACTAGGATGGAAAAGACTAGCTATCCAGGGGTATTTTCCATAATCAAGATCATTATCTTTAGCAAGTTTTTCAAATTGTTCTCTGCTTATCCCTTTTCCGTCTTTCCCCATCACCTCTTTCTGATTATCATTCCTGTTCCCGTGATCGTACATGAATACATCGCTAAAGATGCCAAGGGTGGGGATGCTCAGGCCAACATACTTGCGGGGTTTACCTGTAGTGGGATCAGTGCCATCGTTCCGCAACTTGTAGTAAATGCGTTCCTCGAATCCCCAGCTGGTCCCGTCGCGTTCCGACACCTCGGAGTGCAAGCCTGCGACGGTGGCGCCCGCGTACAGGCCGCGGCCTTCCATTCCCAAGAATCCCTCCTCGTAGCCGGTGGAAACACGCTCGAGGCCGCCAAACACCTCGTAATACGCACCGATGTAGGCAGTCATCCCCATGAAGTCGCCCGACCTGTCCCAAGACAGCGCATATCCGCTCTCCATACCGGCGCAGGCGATTCCCTCCTTCCCGAAGCACGCCCCGCTATGCGCGGAAAGAACGCTGCCGGAATAGGTGTTCCAGCTGAAGGACAGGCCGTAGCTTAGATCCAACGCACCCAGCCAAATGCTTCCATCGCCGCCAAGGTTGAAGGAGTTGGAACCGTCCTGGTTCCAGGTGTACGAAGTGTTGAATCCCGGCAGACCGAAACCAAAGTCCATCGCGCTGCCGAAACCCATCTGCCAGCCATGCTCGCCGTCCCACCCGAACACAAACCCAATACCTGCGGACCACATACCCGATGGGTCGACATAGTTCACGGGGTCACCGCCATAGGTGTAAGGATTCTGGAACTGACCCGCCGGATCAGGCGACGTCCAAAGCCCCAAGACGGGGTCGTAGTAGCGGGCGCCGAAGTAGTACTTCCCGTACTCACTGTCTAACTCCTTCGACTGCCAGCGGCGATTGTCGGCGGAGGATTCTACGGCATCAATAGGCACTACGGAGCCGAACGGGTAGTAGGCGTACTTCGAGCGGAGCGCGGTATAGTCCGCATAGCCGCGGATGTTCCCCTGGGCATCCGTCAACGGGAACATGGCAGTACCGTCAGCGCCAATGCGGTAGCCACCGGCAGCGAGGTCCAGCCGTTCCAACGTGTATCCGGTTGCATCACGTTCTTTCTTAAAGCTTCCAAACCCAGGGACCGTTATCTTGCCGTAATCCCCTTCCTGGAAGTTGACGCTATGTTCCCATACGCGAGATCCGCTCTCGTCGTAACCGTATAGAATCTGCCGGACTCCGGTTCCGTCTCCCGCATTGTCCGCGGTGAGGCCATCCGGGAACCCTCCCTTGTAGAAGGCGACACGGGTCATATGCCCGCTGGCGTCGGTCCTGTACGCCGTTCTGGTGTTTCCGTCAAGCCACAAGTTGCCAGAGGCATCGTATTCCTGCGCACGCGGAATCTCGGCACCTTTTTCGAGGACAGTCGTAGGACGATAGCTACCATCTTCGTAGCCGAATTCCAGACCTCGGCGCGCTTCTGCCTTCAGCGTCAAGCGCCCCAGGACATCGTATCCATAACTTCCGTAGGTCATTTTGTCCATGTCTGTCTCAAATGTAGTCAATCGGCCCAGGTCGTCATAGCCGAACGACTCTTCGGCGGTCAATTCCTGACGGGTATTCTCGCTCCAGGTATGGGTGATTCCCGAAAGCCGATTAAGTGCCGGGGCCAAATAATGGAGTTCTTCCTTGTAAAGGCCCTTTCCTTGTGAATTCTTATAATCTATTTGTGTAATACGTCCATAGATGTCGTTATCTATTTCTTTTGAATAAACCGTCAGGCCCTTATCATAATAGGTTTCTTTTTCCAACGTTCCGACAGCGTTATATGAATAGGAAGCAAGCGCTTTTTTTGAATTTTCGTCCGTCAGATCCAACTCGTAAATATTTTCAATGCGGTCAAATTTGCCATATCCTATCTGTCGTTTTGAAATAGGATTCCACGTCCCTTGTGAATAATTCCATTCGCTCGCAACGCTTTTTTTAACCTGTCCCGAAGCCGTATAATCATAGGACATCTCTATAGCAGGGGCATTTGCTTCTACCAAATTTACAATCCATTGTTTTTTCTTATGCCCCAACCGATCGTAACTTGCCAATTTTATCGTGTTCACATTTCCTTCGCCATCATATGAAATCAATGCACCGATATCATTGGCTCCAACTCCTTCCATGGCATTCACGATGTTTGTCGCCAAACCAACATTCATTTTATTACTCAAGCCCTTTGCGCACAATTCCCCAACAGAGGGCTTTCCGTAAATTGTTTCAGAAAACAGATACATGTTAGCAGAAGGAATTGGATCGTCCGGTCTATCAAAGGAAGCATTGCCCCAGATAAACTTCCTAAATAGTGTTACATTATATGTTATAGACAAAAGGGCTATTATGAAACCAGTACTTTTCCTTTGCTTTATAACAGCTATTTTCTGCTTTTGCAGCTGCGGGGGCGATTCTGCGTCATTGGCACGGGCCGAGGACAATGTGGCCCTGGAATCAAGTTCGTCTTATGGAGCATCTTCCGAAGTAGAATTGTCAAGCAGTTCCATTCCTTTATCGGCAACACTCCCTAGCAGCGAAACTACAGAATTGTCTAGTAGCGCTCTGGAGTCCAGCGCCGACGGCAACTCCTCCTTCGATGCAACCAGCAGTAGCTCCTCCATTGAAACCATTTCAAGCAGTTCTTCCACACCAGCAATTTCCAGCAGTTCATTAATCAACAACTACGATCCCGAAACAGGCATACTTACCGACGAGCGTGACGGTCAGACCTACAGGACGGCCAAGATTGGCGACCAAATCTGGATGGCTGAGAACTTCCGTTTTTTTGCAAACGATACCTCAGAACGAAAATGCAATCTGATAGATGGCAGTTTGCTAGATAAAAACGATTCCTTGGTTGCCGAATATGGCAGGCATTATTCATGGAGTGACGCCATGCAGTTGCCCTGCGAATACGATTATGCACTGACGTTTACTGAAGAAGATTCTTTATTTCATCTTCCACACCAGGGAATTTGCCCGAGTGGGTGGCATGTCCCCACCATATCAGAATGGCGAATTCTCATGCAAACCCCAATACAACAGCTCGTACCTTTCAAATGGAGTCTCTCAAACATTGACGAAATTGATTATTACGGGATGTCTCTTGGAGTTTACAATGAAGATGACGAAAATATCGCCGCATACATTGCGACGGACGAAAAAATATCTGAAAAAAATGACAAATACTACACCATAATTTTTCATAATGACAGTTTCATGCCCACAGAACTCTACGCTCGTGACAAAGGCGCCCCTAATTCATATCTACGTTGCCTGAAGGACTAACGAACTTGCAACAACCAATCATCTTGAGATGAGACAGACGGGGCAATTCTATGAAATTACTTTCCCTGCAAAAAAAATAATTTGCTAATTTATTGCAAAGACTCATTTTCACCAAACATAAATTAAGGATTCCATATGAATCTTATCTGTAAAGTAGGCCTTTCTGGATTCATTGCCTTGGCGCTAACTTCGTGCGGCGATGATTCAAGTCTAAAACCGGTAGATACTCCGGAGTCTTCCTCGTCAATCCAAGAGATTTCGTCTTCTCAGGAAATTTCCTCTTCAAGCGAAGAAAATCTCAATGGCGATAGTTCCCATATCGAGCCGTCCACTATAATCAGCGAAGACTCAACTATAACTGACTACCGTGACATGAAAAAATATAAGGTCATGAAAATCGGTAATCAAATTTGGATGACCGAGAATCTGAACTTTTCTCCACAAGGAGCACCATGCACTCTGCGCAAAGACGAATGCGTTTATACGTGGGCCGAAGCAATGAATGCGGACAATGCATATAACCATCGAGAGATAAAAGCTAATGATCCAAACAATTATCAAGGGCTATGCCCTGCAGGATGGCGAGTTCCAAATGAAAATGATGCAGAAGAAATGCTCTATAATTTAAAGATCATGTCAGGCACCTCGCTTGACGAAGTATTCTTCTGCAATTCGATTATTCGCGAAGAATTGCTGGCCTTCTCTAAAGAAAAAGACGACTTTATCCATGATGACTTCTGTGATACTCTCAGCAATGCCGACAAGTCTAATGGGTTTAACATGCACATATCCGGACTTCAAGAGAGTTTATGGCTATTAGATGAGTCACAAGGGATGGAATCAATGGACGCTAGTTGTGTGACATTCATAAGACATCAAGTATTTGTTTATCGTCTAGGCGAAATGAAGATCGATAAACACAGTCTCCGTTGTGTAATGGACGTTTCTGAAACCGACTAAAGACGTCACAAAAAAAAGCGCCCCGGGATTCCGGGGCGCCTTCAATTTTTACGCAAGCCGTCACGCTACACGTTGTTGAACTGGTCCGTGATGTCTTCCTTGTTCTTGTCGTACATCCAGAACTGGCTCACATGGGCGTACTCGTCTTCGACGAGGTTGATTTTCATGTTGTGCTTGGCTTCCAGATAACGGTAGATGCGCAAGTCGTCCTTGCAGAGTTCGTCCACCAGGCGCGGGCTTACAACCAAAGTAACCTCGCGGAGCTTGCCCTTGGCATAAGCGCGGGCCATCCAGCGGTCAATCATGCCGAGCGTGGATTCCAGCGTGGCAATGCGGCCACCGCCATGGCATACCGGGCAGAGTTCCGTCTTCTCGGTCATGAGGTTCACGCGCACGCGCTTGCGGGTCACTTCCATCACGCCGAACTGGCCAATCTGCGCGGGGCTAATAGGCGCCTTATCACGGCGGATAGACCTGCGGAATTCCTGGAACACGGCCTCGCGGTCGGCATCGGAATTCATGACGAGGAACTTGATGATGATAAGGCCACCCACGTCCCTGAGGCGCAGCTGCTTCGCAATCTCGCGGCAGGCGAGGAGGTTCGTCTCGAGGGCGACCTTGTTCGAATCCTTACCGCGGTTACGGCCCATGTTCACATCGATGGACACGAGCGCTTCGGTCTGCTCAATCACGAGACTGCCGTTGTTGCCGAGCGGGATGCGGCGCTGCAGGGAGCGTGCGTATTCATTCTCAATCTTGAAATGTTCGAAGAGGCTTTCGCTCTTGTTCCAGAGCTTCACCTTGTCGAGCTTGTCCGGAGAAAGCACCTTCAGGTAATCGCGCAGGGCGAGGTATTCCTCGCGGTTGTCGATGTACACGAAGTCGGTATTCTCGCCGAAGTATTCGCGGACGGTCTGCTCGATGGAATCGGATTCCTCGTAGATGCAGGTTTCGGCAGGCTGGTTCGCAAAGTTGAACTTGGTCTGCTCCCACTTGCTCTCGAGTTCGCGCATCTGCTTCTGGATCTCGAACTCGGATTCGATAAGGCCGTTCGTACGCACGATGTAACCCACGTCGCGGGCCTTGAGGCGGCGCACCACCTTCTTGAACTCGCGGCGCTTGGCCGGGTCGCGTTCGCGCTTGGACACGCCAATAAAATTCGTACCGGGCATGCACACGAGGAAGCGTCCAGCAAAGCTCAAATGCGTCGTGAGGCGGGCGCCCTTCGTGCTGATGGGTTCCTTCACCACCTGCACCATGATTTCCTGGCCTTCGCGCAGAATCTCGTCGATGGAGACTTCCTTGGAAGAACCGCCCTCGTCATCGTCGTCGCCGTATTCGCGGCGCAACAGCTCGTTGCGGTCCATGGCGTCGTCCTGATGCAGGAACCCCGCCTTCTCCATGCCGATGTCGATGAATGCAGCCTTGAGCGCAGGCAATACCTTCTGCACCACGCCCTTGTAGATGTTGCCCAGCACGCGGGTCGAAGACACACTCTCCACCACGAGTTCGGCAAGTTCGCCGTCTTCCATGATGGCGATTCGCTTTTCGTAAGGAGTCTTGCTGATGAGAATCTCGCGCTTCACCTTGTTGCGGCCGCGTTCGTTGCGGCGCTTGGGGACTACCGCGCGCACTTCGCTCTTGTCCATCTCGGCGAAGTTGTACAGGTCCGTGATGTCTTCCTTGTCGGCGTTGTACATCCAGAACTCGTTCACGTGCGCATGGTCGTCTTCAATGAGTTCGACTTCCATCTTGTGCTTGAATTCCAGGTAATGGAGCATGCGGGCACGGTCGCGGACGAGGACCTCCACCAGAGGAGCGCTCACCACGAGCGTCACTTCGCGGAGGTTGCCCTTCGCATGGGCGCGGGCCATCCAGCGGTCAATCATGCCGAGCGCAGATTCCAGCGTGGCGATGCGGCCACCGCCCAAGCACACGGGGCAGAACTTGGTTTTGCCGCGAGTCTCGCGAACGCGCTTGCGCGTCACTTCCATCAAGCCGAACTGGCTAATCGGCGAGGGGGTGACTTCGGCCTTGTCGCGACGGACGGCCTTGCAGAATTCCTGGTACACCGTTTCGCGGTCGGCGTCGGTCTCCATATCGATGAAGTCGATGATGGTGATGCCGTCCACGTCCCTGAGTCTAAGCTGCTTCGCGATTTCGCGGCAGGCGTCGATGTTAGTCTCGAGGATAATCTTGCCCTGGTCCTTGCCGTGGACCTTCGGTCCGGTATTCACGTCAATGGAGGTAAGCGCCTCGGTCTGCTCGATTACGAGGTTTCCACCGCGGGAAAGCGGCACCTGACGCTGCAACGAGCGGGCGTAGTCGTTCTCTATCTTGAAGTACTCGAACAGGCTCTCGCTACTGCTCCAGAGCTTGACCTTGTCCAGCATGTCCGGAGCGATTTCCCTGAGGCAGTCGCGCAGGGCAAAGTACTCGTCGCGGTTGTCGATGTAGACGTAGTCGGTATTCCCGTTGAAATAGTCACCGATGGCGCGCCCGATGGAGTTGGTCTCCTCGTAAAGGCAGGAGCAGGCCGGTTCGCTGTCGAACTTTTCCTTGGTCCTGTTCCAGCGGCCTTCCAAGTCGCGCATCTGCTGCTGCAGTTCCGTCTCGGAGGCGTTCATGCCCTCGGTGCGGACGATGTAGCCCACGTCGCGCGCCTTGAGGCGGTTCACCATGCGCTTCATCTCGCGGCGCTTTTCCGTATCGCGTTCGCGCTTGGAAACGCCAATAAAGTTGGTACCGGGCATGCAAACCAGGTAGCTGCCCGCAAAGAGCAGGCGCATCGTCAGGAGGGCGCCCTTGTTGCCCACGGGCTCCTTGGTGACCTGGACCATAATCTCGTCGCCTTCGCGAAGCACCTTCTCGATAGCGACGTCCTCGAAAGCTTCGCCGTCGTCGTCATCATTGCCCCTGCGGTTCAGCGACGTGCTGTGGTCCACCACTTCTTCCTGGTAGAGTACGCCGTCTGTCCCGAGCCCAATGTCAACGTAAGCAAGCTTCGCGGAAGGGATCACCTTCCTTACAACGCCTTTATAAATATTGCCGAGAACCTGATCGTTCGACGCCCCTTCCACGATGAGTTCCGCGAGTTCGCCATCTTCCATGATGGCAAAGCGCTTCTCGTAAGGCGTCTTGCTAATCAAAATTCCACGTTTACACTTGTTCGTCATTACAAACCTTAGAATTAAGCAAAAACCTGTTTTTCAGAATAACTCCAAAAGGGCCCTCCACCAACATGGAACGCCCTCCCAAAGCATGATAAATATAATAAGAATATCCGTAAATTAATGTCAAAAGGCCCGGGACCACCGCCTCCAGGGCTGTTAGGCCACGGCTGCAGGCAGCCACCCGCCAAGGCGCCCGTACAAAACCGCCCGCGGGCCAAGCACCGCCGAGCAGAGCCGCAAGGTACCGCCAGGGCCCTCACGTTACTTTGTTATAAAAAACTCTTCCGGGTTAACCGGCACGCCGTCAAGGCGAATCTCGTAATGCAGGGCAACGCTGGTCTCGCGGCCGCTTTCGCCCACAAGCGCAATCGGCTGGCCGCGGCACACCTTCTCGCCCACCTTCACCAGGTTCTTGCCCAGGTGCGCGTAGAACGAACGGACCTTGGGCGAGTGCTCTACCTTCATCGAGAGCCCGAACCCGCGATGCGCACGGACCTCGCTCACGGTACCGCCGCCCGTCGCATAAACGGTGTCGCCCACCGCGGCCACGTAGTCGATACCGCGGTGCGGGAGCTCCTGCTCGGTGAAGGTGTCGTAAATCATCTCGAAGCGGTTCTTGACGACATGGCCGTTCTTGAGCGGGTGCAGCACGGGGATGCGGGCCGCAAGCGCCGAATCCTGCAGCAGGTGGTTCTCGAGTTTGCGGAACGTCGCCTCGACCTCGTTGAGGCTCTTGCGCTGCAAATCCAGACCGTCGGAATTGTCCTCGAGCATGAACCCGAGGCCACCGCGGTAAACGGTACTGTCGCGCAAAACCTTCGTCTCCTCGGCCTTGAGGATGGACTCGTCCACCGACTCGCGGATTTCCTTGATTTCTTTACGGATGGCCTTGTTCTGGCGGAACACGGCGAGCACGTTGCCGTTAGAGACGTTGTCCACGATGCGATCGGGCGAAAAGATGATGAACCCCACCACCGAAAGCGCAACACAGGCGATAGACAGCACGAACGCGAGCAGGGAGACCTTGTAGCTCTTGCTGCCCGAGGTCTTGTCCGGAAATACGTGAATCTCTACTTTTTTCACCTGTCCTCGGCTTCGCCGCCGGCAACCTTGTCTTCAAGTGCGGCGATCTTCTTCTGGGTTTCCTCGATTTCTCCCACCAGGGCCACCACCGACGGGTCGTCCTTCATGGCGTTCAGCAGGTCCCCCTGGACCGCCCGGTACACCTTCTTGCCCAGGGCCTGGAACTTCGCCTTGAGCCTACGCTCTTCCGCGGCGAGTTCCACCCGCGAAAGGGCACCCGACGCGAGCGCCGAAGCTTTATTTTTGAGCTTATTTAGCGTAGTTTCATTCATGGGGAACCTCATCGGCCCTAAAAAATAGTAGTTTTAAGGCGTAAAAACAATGGAGACTTAAAATGAGCCGAAGTGAACGCAGGCGCGCCAAGCAGAACGCCAAGAATTTTGTGCCGAAAAAGACCAATTCCATGAACAAGTGGGTTATCGTGGCATTGGCGGTTATCGCAGTTGTCTTCTTCGTCGGAACGACTTTAATTCAAAGAGGTGCATAACTTATGAAGTTCCAGATTGAGAAAAACGTGTTCCTCGACGTTTTGCAGTCCGCAATCAACGCCGTTCCCAACAAGTCTACCATCCAGATTCTCAACAACTTCGCACTCCGACTGGAAGGCAACTTCCTCGAAGTGAGCGCGACCGACCTGGACCTGGGTATCAGGGTCAAGGTCGAAGTCCAGGGCGAACGTGACGGCTCGGTCGTCATCAACGCGCGCAAGCTCCTCGAACTCGTCAAGAGCCTCGTCGACCCGAGCATCACCATGGTGAGCGTCGACGTGCAGGACTACCTCGCCAAGATCCAGTGGAGCGAACGCGGTAAGGCCTCCATCACCGGATTCGACGCCAGCGATTT
This sequence comes from Fibrobacter succinogenes, assembly GCA_902795385.1. GTDB lineage: Bacteria > Fibrobacterota > Fibrobacteria > Fibrobacterales > Fibrobacteraceae > Fibrobacter > Fibrobacter succinogenes_P. The sequence goes on from CADBLC010000011.1 coordinate 13,959, forward strand.
CCCGCCGTTCCCCGAAGTGGACGACGGCGAAACCCTCTCCTTCTCCACCACCGAACTCGCATTCCTTGCCGAGAAGACCATGTTCGCCTGCTCGACCGACTCCATCCGCTTGAGCCTGAACGGCGTGTACCTCGAGGCCAAGGACGACAAGATTTCCATGATCGCCACCGACGGCCACCGCTTGGGCCGCGCAACGATCGACCGCGAAGGTGCTACCCTCACGAACGGTGCCATCATCCCGAAGAAGGCCCTGCAGCACATTCTGCACATGGCCAAAAGCGATGCGACTATCGAGGTCCGCACCTCCGCAACGCACATCCTCTTCAGCACCGGCGACACGCAGGTGATCTCCAAGCTTTACGAAGGACCGTATCCCAACTACCGTGCGGTGATTCCGCAGTCCTTCGAACGTACCGTGCAGCTCAACACGGTCGAATTCCAGAACAAGATGCGCAGCGTTATCTCCATGGCCAACGCACGTACCCACAAGGTGCGCCTGCAGATTGAAGGCAACACCATGGAACTCAGCGCTAGCGACCCGGATGTCGGCGGCGATTCTCGCGAAGCACTCGCCGTGACGCACAACGGCGAAGGCAACTTCAGCATCGGTTTCGACGGCCGCTACATCACCGAAATCTTCGGCATGTGCAAGAGCGAAGAAACCATCATGAAGATGAACAACCCCATCGGCGCCTGCATCATCGAACCCGTTGGCGACGACATGGGATTCAAGTTCCTCTTGATGCCGACGCACCTCACCGACGAGTAAGGCGGGTCAAACAAAGAACTAACGGGGCGTCGCGAAAGCGAGCCCCTTTTTAATCAACATGCCCAACGCCATCCGCAAACGCATCAGCAAAAAGATTACGAAGGCCATCCACGACTTCAACTTGATTGAAGCCGGTGACCGCGTGCTTGTCGCCGTTTCGGGCGGCAAGGACTCGAGCGTACTCCTGATGGAACTGGCGAACCGCATGGGCCGGTTCCTCCCCGATTGCGAGGTGGCCGCCATCCACATCCAGAGCGATTTCGCCGACAAGGCGCCGCGCGAGTTTTTACAGAATCTTTCCGAAGCGTACCCGCAGATTCCGTTCTTCTTCAAGGACGTGGCGGTAGAAGGCAGGCTCAAGGAAGGCCGCAAGCTCAACTGCTACTGGTGCAGCACGCAGCGCCGTACCGAACTCATCAAGTTCGCCCGCGAGAACGGCTACAACAAGATCGCGCTCGGCCACCACATGGACGACATCGTGGAAACTCTCCTGATGAACATGCTGTACAAGGGCGAGTTCAGCGGCATGCCGCCGATGGTGCCCTACGAAAAATATCCGTGCAGTATTATCCGCCCGCTGTGCTACTGCGAGGAATCCGAGATTATCGACTACGCCGAAGACGCGGGCATCCGCAAGTTCACGTGCACCTGCGAGTTCTCCAAGGCATCCCACCGCAAGTCCATCCGCGAAGAAATCAAGAGCCTCACCAAGGGCAACTCCACGCTCAAGGCGAACCTCTTCGAAAGCATGCGCAACATCCGCATGGACTACCTGCTTTGATTTAACTAGATTTAGGGCATGTTGAAGCAAATCATCGCACCCAGCGTATTGAACGCAAACTTCCTCGAACTCGGCAAGGGCCTCAAGGCCATCGAAAACGGTGGCGCGGGTCTTGTCCACCTCGACATCATGGACGGTCATTTCGTACCGAACATCAGTTTCGGCCCGGGCATTTCCGCCTGCGTCAAGAAGGGCACCAGCCTGCCGCTGGATTGCCACTTGATGATTGAGAATCCCGAGAAGTACGTGGGCGAATTCGCAAAGGCCGGAGCCGCCATCATCAGCGTGCACGCCGAGACCACGAACCACCTCGACCGTCTGCTCCACCAGATTGCCGAACTCGGCGTAAAGCCCGCAGTGGCCATCAACCCGGCGACGCCTCTCGAAAGCATCAAGTACGTACTCGACATCGTGGACATGGTGCTTATCATGTCGGTGAACCCCGGATTCGGCGGCCAGAGCCTTATCCCGTACTGCCTCGACAAGATTCGCGAACTGCGTGAGCTTAAGCCCGAGCTCGACATCCAGATTGACGGTGGCGTAAAACTCGACAACATCCTCGCCTGCAAGGAAGCGGGCGCGAACGTGTTCGTCGTGGGTTCCGCCATTTTCGGAAAGAGCGATCCCGAAGCCGTCTGCCG